>NZ_JBKFAL010000012.1:0-175137 GCF_053345625.1 Methylobacterium sp. D53M | reverse complement strand
ATGAACGGCGCGTCGGCTTCGAGGCCCAGAAGGATGCGGCCGGTCGGCACGAGCAACCGGTCCTGATAATGCATGTGCTGGCAGGCCGCGTAGACATCGCGGAGCTGGCGCGCGAACGGCAGGTCTTCGAGGACGGCGGAACTGCCGGCCGCCTCGTACATGCTCGTGACCACCTGCTTCCCGACATGGCCCGCGTACCAGCAGGCCCGCCGAAGCTTGGCCTGCCACGCGAGCGTTATCGGACGGCCGTTCTCGGCTTCCCACCAGAATTCGGAGACCGTGTCCCGGGCGAAGGCGCGCGCGGCACCGAGGCTCGTCTCGGCACGCGCGATCGCGACCTGGACATCCTCGCGAAGTCTCAGGGGCACCTTGCCGCCATGCGGCGTCTTCGTCTGCGCGAGATCGATGAACGCGTCGATCGAGGCCCGGGCGATCCCGAGCGGAACACCGATGGCGGCGATCGCGGCCGCCGATGCCATGGGCAGCATGTAGAGGGGCTTTCTGTCGCGAGGCATCATGAGGCTCGCGCCGTCGATGGTCTGCGCGTTCGGCACCCAGATGTCGGTGCACGCGACGTCGTGACTCCCGCTGGCCCGGAGCCCCCCGGCATTCCAGTTGCCGACGACCTCGACATCCTTCGAGGCGATGAAGACGCCGCGCAGCGACGGCCGCCCGTTCTCGTCGAGCTTCGGCCGCTCGCCCTCGATCTCCACACACATCAATGCGGACACGGAACTGTAGCGGCAGAAGCTCGCCCAGGACCAGCGTCCGTTGATCCGCCAGCCGGATCCATGGCGAACCGCTGTTCCCGTCGGCTGGCCGCTCCCGCTGCCCGCGAACTTCCTGCCGGCAGGGATGAGCGAACGCATCACGTCCGCGTCGATCAGGTCGGCGAAGCGTGACGCGCCCCCGGACGAGATCGCGGCGCACCAGGCGACCGAACCGTCGAGTTCCGCCAGAGCTTCGATCGCCGCCAGGACGCTCAGCGGATGCGCTTCAGGACCGCCCAGGCCCCGCGGAAGCCAGAGCTGCGCGAGACCGGCGTCGATGAGCGCCTCTGCGACCGGCTCCGGCAGGTCCGGGCCGACAGCGAGGGCCGACCGGTGCTCCGCGATGAGGGGCCGAAGCGCCGCGACGGTCGCGAGAAACGCCGCGTCCGGATCTCCGGCTCGCGCGGCAGGGCGGATCGAGGGGGCGACACCGTTCATTCTCAGACCTCATGACTGTCCGAGATGGATAGTAAGTTCGGTGATCGACCGCTTTCGTGTCTGTCGGAAGAGTTTTTGGTTACGATCGTAACTGGGGCGCCGTCAGACGATATTATCTGCCCGTCGGGACGCGGTAGATCGCGCTGTAACGGTTGTCGTTGAATTTTCTCGCGCTGGATCCGCGATGATGATGCTTGAATGCTTCGGGTGGACGGTCTCGTGTTCGCGGAAGCCGCTGACCAACGTTGACGGATCGCGCGCGCATCGCGGCCTTCGCGCAACCTAGGACACCGGCATCTCGATGCGGCAGCGCACGCCGTCGCGGTCCAGCGCGTACTCGACCGTGGCGCCCAGGGCATATGCCAGCGCCTCCTGGATCAACTCGGTCCCGTAGCCGCGGCGGGTGACGCGCGCCGCCTGCGCGGGCAGGCCGCTCTCGATCCAGCACAGGGCCAGTCGGCGGCGCTCGCGCCGGTCGCGCACGATCTCCCAGGTGACGCTGAGATGGCCGGTCCCGGTCTTGAGCACCCCGTGCTTGACCGCGTTGGTCGTCAGCTCGTGGACGGCGAGGGCGAAGTTCTGCACCTGTCGCGCGGTCAGATGCACCTCGGGGCCGGCGACGGTCATGCGGTCGGTCGCGCCGTCGACGTAGGCGGCCAGCTCGGCGCGCACCAGCGCGCCCACCTCGACCGAGTCGCTGCCGTACTGGCTGAGCAGGCCCTGCGCGCGGCTGAGCGCCTGCAGCCGCGCCTCGAACGCCTCGACCGAACTGCCCTGCCGCAGTGTCTTGCCCGCCACGGCGCTGACGACGCCGAGGAGATTGCGCGTGCGGTGCTGCAGCTCGTTGATCAGCACTTCCTGGCGCGCCAGCAGCCTGTGGTGGTCCGTGACGTCGATGTTCACCCCCGACCACTTGCGGATCGACCCGTCGGGGTTCGTGATCGGCACCGCGCGGACGTTCGACCACCGCCAGGACGCGCTCGGGGCGTGCCACAGGCGATACTCGTGATCGACCGCCGTCCGCGTCGCGACGGCCTGCCGCCACTTCGCTTCCGTGAGCGCCCGGTCGTCCGCGTGGATCGCGTGGATCCAGCCGCGCCCGAGCCACTCGTCCGGGCGCTGCCCGGTGAACGCGCGCCAGCCTGGGCTGTCGACCTCGATGAGGCCCTCGGCCGAGGCCTCCCAGCTGAACTGACCGAACCCCTCGACCAGCCCGCGGAAACGCTCCTCGCTCGCGCGCAGATCGTCCTCCACCCGCTTGCGCGCGGTCACGTCGCTGGCGGCGCCGAACCATTCGCGGATCTCGCCGTCATCGTCGAGCAGCGGCACGGCCCGGGACAGCGCCCAGCCCAGGCTCCCGTCCGCCTGCCGGACGGGGTGCTCCAGCTCGAACATCGTCTTGGATCGGATCGCCCGCTGGATGGCCTCGCGCAGGCGCGGCTGGTCGGCCGGATCGATGTAGGCGCTCAGCCAGTCGTCGTTCGGGGTGACGGTGTCGGCCAGGAAGCCGCGGCCCTCCAGGACCCGCAGCTCGCTCCAGTCCGGGCTCATGCGGTAGATCACGTCCGAGCTGGCCGTGACGAGGGCGCGGAATCGCTCCTCGCTCGCGCGCAGCCGATCCTCGGCGCGCTTGCGCTGGAGGATGTCCTTGAACAGGACCGCCACCTGCCGCCGTTCCGGCGCCCCGATGGGGAAGGCGTAGACCTCGTACCAGCGCCCGAGCGCGTCGGCGCGGTCCTCGAAACGTTCCGCCTTGCCGGTTCGGACGATCCGGCCGTAGGTCTCGAACCAGTGCGGCTCGAGGTCGGGCGCCAGCGCCCGGACCGTCCGGCCGACCGCGTCGCGGAGCCCGGTCTGCTGCTCGAAGGCCGCGTTCACGGACAGGAAGCGGTAATCGACCGCCCGCCCGGCCGCGTCGAGCAGGACCTCGATGGTGCAGAAGCCCTCGTCGATGGCGTCGAAGAGGTGGCGGTACCGGGCCTCGCTCGTGCGCAGCTTGGCCTCGGCGCGCAGGCGCTCACCGATCTCGAAGCCGGTCATGTGGACGGCCATGACCTTCCCGTCGGCGTCGCGCACGGGCACGAGGAGCGCGTCGAAGACGTCCTCCGCGGCGCCCTCGCCGCGGGTGTCCAGCGGCTGCCCGGCCACCTGCACGGCCTCGCCCGCGAAGGCGCGCGCGTAGAAGTCCGCGACCGTCGCCCACCCCTCCGGGAACGTGCGCGCGAGCGGCCGGCCGAGACCCTCAGGGTGCCGGGCGCCGTAGAGCCGGGCGGCGGCGTCGTTGTAGATCAGGAGGCGCTCGGGCCCGCAGACGAGGGACGCGACCAGCGGGCTGGCGAGCACCTGCTCGATCATCACCTTGAGGCGCTCCGGCCAGCGGGCGGCCGGCCCCAGCTGCGTCCGCTCCCAGCCGAAGTCGCGGATGCGCGCGGCCATCTCGCCGTCGCCCTGTGGCCATGCCGACACTGATACGCCGCCCCGGTGATGTCGCGCGCCAGCATGTCCGCTCGCGGCGCGCGCAGCAACGTTCAAGCCCGATCGGACGACGAAATCTTCGTTCCGCCGGGCGATGATAGCATTCGCGGAGACCGGCTCAGGCCGTCTCGGATCGCGCGAGGCCCAGCTGCTCCTCCACGCACCGACGCATCACGAATTTCTGGATCTTTCCGGAGACCGTCATCGGGAAGGCGTCGACGAACTGGATGTATTTCGGGATCTTCTGATGCGCGATCTGCTCCGCGCAGAACGCGCGCACCGCCGGCTCCGACAGGGTCTCGCCGTCGCGCAGCCTGATCCAGGCGCACAGCTCCTCCCCGTATTTCGGGTCGGAGACCCCGAAGACCTGGACATCCTGGATCTGCGGATGCCGGAAGAGGAACTCCTCGATCTCGCGCGGATAGATGTTCTCGCCGCCGCGTATGACCATGTCTTTGATCCGGCCGACGATGTTGCAGTAGCCCTCCGCATCCAGCGTCGCGAGGTCGCCGGTGTGCATCCATCCGGCGTCGTCGAGGACCTCCGCGGTCCGCGCGGCGTCGCCCCAGTAGCCGAGCATGACCGAGTAGCCGCGCGTGCACAGCTCGCCGCGGGCGCCCCGCGGCGTCACGCGCCCCTCGGGATCCACGATCTTGACCTCGAGATGCGGGTGGATCCGGCCGACGGTCGTGACGCGCCGCTCCAGCGGGTCGTCGCTCGAGCTCTGGAAGCTCACCGGGCTGGTCTCGGTCATGCCGTACGCGATGGTGACGTCGCGCATGTGCATCTGCTCCACGACCCGGCGCATCACCGCGATCGGGCACGGCGCGCCCGCCATGATCCCGGTCCGCAGGGAGCGGAGATCGAAGCGCGCGAACTCGGGATGGTCGAGCTCGGCGATGAACATGGTCGGCACGCCGTAGAGCGCGGTGCAGCGCTCGGCCTGCACGGTCTCCAGCGTCGCGCGCGGGTCGAAGCCCTCGCCCGGAAATACCATGGCGCAACCGTGGGTCAGGGCCGCGAGATTGCCCATCACCATGCCGAAGCAATGGTAGAGCGGCACCGGGATGCAGATCCGATCCTCGGCGGTCAGCCGCATCGCGCGGCCGACGAAGTGGCCGTTGTTGAGGATGTTGTGGTGGGTCAGCGTGACGCCCTTCGGGGCGCCCGTCGTGCCGCTGGTGAACTGGATGTTGGCCGCGTCGTCGAACTGCATCGCGTCGGCGAGGTCGCGCAGGGCGCCGGTGCCGGCCGCGTCGCCCCGGGCCGCGACCGCGTCGAACGGGACCGTCCCCGGGGCCGGCGGTCCGCCGATCTGGATCACCGTGCGCAGGTGCGGCAGGCGGGCGGCGGACAGCCGGCCCGGCTCGGAGGCCGCGAGTTCGGGGGCCAGGGTGTTGAGCATCCCGAGATAGTCGCTGGTCTTGAACGCCGTCGCCGTCACCAGGGCGGTGCAGCCGACATTGTTGAGCGCGAATTCCAGCTCCGACAGCCGGTAGGCCGGGTTGATCGTCACCAGGATCAGCCCCGCACGGGCGGCGGCGAACTGGGTCAGCACCCACTCGGCGCGGTTGAGCGACCAGATCCCGATGCGGTCGCCGGGCCGGAGGCCGAGGGCGAGCAGGCCGGCCGCGAAGGCGTCGGCTTGGTCCCTCAGCTCGCGCCAGGTCCATCGGACGCCCTGGGCGTGCGCGACCAGCGCCAGGTGATCCGGCCACGCCGCGGCGGCGCGATCCAGGGCCTGGCCGATGGTCAGGCCGAGCAGGGGCTCGCCGATCGCCCCGTGGACATAGCTCACCGCCCGGTCGCTCATGTCGTCCTCCCTCGTTCCTCCGAACGCGCGCGCCGCCGCGGCGCTGTCCGAGGCCGCCCTTCGATCAGGGTGTCGGCGGCGGCGCGGCGGCCAGCGCGCGGGCGACCTTCGAGGCCGGCTCCCGGCCGAGCTGGGACGCGATCGACCGCCCGGCCGCGGCGAGGGCATCGAGATCGATCCCGGTCTCGATGCCCATGCCGCGCAGCATGTAAACGACGTCCTCGGTGGCGACGTTGCCGGCGGCCCCCGGCGCGTAGGGGCAGCCCCCGAGGCCCGCCACCGCGGCGTCCACGGCCGACACGCCGAGTTCGAGGCAGGCGAGGATGTTGGCCAGGGCCTGCCCGTAGGTGTCGTGGAAGTGCAGGGCGATCGCCTGCAGCGGCACGTCGGCGGCCACCCGCTCGACCAGCCGCCGGGCCGCGCGCGGCGTCCCGGTCCCGATCGTGTCGCCGAGGGCGATCTCGTGGCAGCCCATCGCGTGGAGGGACGCGGCGACGCGGGCGACCGCCGCCGGCGCGACGTCGCCCTCGTAGGGGCAGCCCAGGACGCAGGAGACGTAGCCCCGCACCCGCAGGTCGTTCGCGCGCGCGGCCTCCAGCACCGGGGCGAAGCGGTCGAGGGTCTCGGCGATCGAGCCGTTGACGTTGCGCCGGGAGAAGCTCTCGGAGGCGGCGGCGAACACCGCGACCTCCCGGACGCCGGAGGCGAGGGCCCGCTCCAGGCCCTGCAGGTTCGGGACCAGCACGGAATAGCCGACCTCGGGCCGGGGGCGCAGCCGCGCCAGAACCTCCGCGGTGTCCGCCATCTGCGGCACCCATCGGGGCGACACGAAGCTGCCGGCCTCGATGCGGGTCAGCCCGGCCTCGGCCAGGGCCTCGATCAGCGCCACCCTGGCGGCGATCGGCACCGGCGCGGGCTCGTTCTGGAGCCCGTCGCGCGGCCCGACCTCGACCACCTGCACCCGGGCCGGATAGCTCATGCGGGCCGCTCCTCCGCCGCGAAGGTGACGATCTCGGTGCCCTCCTCGACCATGTCGTCGACGGCGTGGCGGGTCTCGGCGACGGTGCCGGCCTGCGGCGCGCGGAGAGTGATCTCCATCTTCATCGCCTCGATCACCGCGAGCGGCGCGCCCTTCTCCACGGCATCGCCGGGCCGCACCCAGAGCTGGGTCAGGCGGCCCGGCACGGGCGCCGTCACCCGGTCGCTGCCGGACGCCTCGGTCCGGGGCGGGGCGAGGGGATCGACGTGGACCAGCGTCGCGTTCCGGCCGCCGACGATCACCGTCAGCTCCGCGCCGCGGCGGACCGCGCGCAGCCGGCGCCAGACGCCGTCCAGCATCAGCCGCTCGCCCTCGGTGTCCTCGGCGAGCGCCGCCAGGACGGTGCCGCCCGGCAGGTCGAGGCGGGCGCTGCCGTCGGGGAGTGGGCATGCCCGCAGGGTGACGGGCGGCGCGTCGCCGTGGCGGAACTGCAGGTCCTGGTAGCCCGCCCCGTTCATCCGCCACGCATCCGGATCGGCCCAGGGCGACCACGGGTCGCCGCTCGCCCGCGCCTGCGCCGCGACGGCCGCGCGCCGGTCGCGCAGGACGGTCAGGGCGGCGGCGGCCCAGAGCGCGGGATCGACCGCACCGGTCGCAAGCGGCGCCAGCAGGTCGTCGGCGTGGCGGGCGATGAAGCCGGTGTCGAGGTCGGCCGCGCGGTAGGCGGGGTGGCCAGCGACGGCGCGCAGGAGATCCAGATTGGTCGTCACGCCGACCACCTCGTAGGCGGCGAGCGCGGCCGCGAGCTGCCGGATCGCGGCCGCCCGGTCCTCGCCCCAGACGACCAGCTTGGCGATCATCGGGTCGTAATCCGGGGTGATCCGGTCGCCCTGCACGATGCCGGTCTCGACCCGCACCCGCCCCGGCACCGCCTCCGGCTGGCGCAGGTGGGCGAGGGTGCCGACCGCCGGCAGGAAATCGCGCGCCGGATCCTCGGCGTAGACCCGCGCCTCGATCGCGTGGCCGCGCAGGGCCAGATCCGGGGCGCCGAGCGGCAGCCGCTCGCCCGCGGCCACGCGCAGCTGCCACTCCACCAGGTCGAGGCCGGTGACCATCTCGGTCACCGGATGCTCGACCTGGAGCCGGGTGTTCATCTCCATGAAGTAGAAGGTCTCGCCCTCGGCGATGAACTCCACCGTGCCGGCGCCGACATAGCCGACCGCCCGCGCCGCCGCGACCGCGGCCTCGCCCATCCGCGCGCGCCGGACCGGATCCATCCCCGGGGCCGGCGCCTCCTCGATCACCTTCTGGTGGCGGCGCTGGATCGAGCAGTCGCGCTCGAACAGCGAGACGGTGTTGCCGTGGCTGTCGGCGAAGACCTGGATCTCGATGTGCCGGGGGCGGGTCAGGTACGCCTCGATCAGCACCCGGTCGTCGCCGAAGGAGGCCCGCGCCTCGCGCTGCGCGCCGGTCAGCGCGGCCTCGAACGCCGCGGCGGCCTCGACGACGCGCATGCCCTTGCCGCCGCCGCCGGCCGAGGCCTTGATCAGCACCGGGTAGCCGATCCGGGCGGCCGCCTCCTTCAGCGCCGGGACATCCTGCGCTGCGCCGTGATAGCCCGGCACCAGCGGGACCCCGGCGCGCTCCATCAGCGCCTTGGCCTCGGCCTTGGCGCCCATGGCGCGGATCGCCGCCGGGGGCGGGCCGACGAACACGAGGCCGGCCCCGGCGCAGGCGCCGGCGAAGTCCGCGTTCTCCGACAGGAAGCCGTAGCCCGGATGGATCGCCTCCGCCCCGGCGCGCCGGGCGACGTCGAGGATCCGCTCGGCCACGAGGTAGCTCTCGCGCGCCGGGGCGGGCCCGATCGGCCACGCCTCGTCGGCCATCCGGGTGTGGCGGGCGCCGGCATCCGCCTCCGAATAGACCGCGACCGTGCCGATGCCGAGGCGCCGGGCGGTGGCGATCACCCGGCAGGCGATCTCCCCGCGGTTGGCGATGAGGATCTTGCCGAACATGGCCGCCCCCTCAGTCCCGCCGCCACGGGGCTAAGCGCTTGTCGAGGAAGGCGGCGATGCCCGCCTGCCCCTCGTCCGAGGCCCGGCGCCGGGCGATGCGCCGGCCCGTCTCGCGCGCCAGGTCGGCGTCCACCGGCCGCCCCTCGCACAGGAAGACGAGGTCCTTGGCCTCGGCCTGCGCGCCCGGGGCGCCCCGGAGGATGTCGCGGAGCACCTCCGCGCCGGCCGCCTCCAGCCGGTCGTCGGGCACCACCTCGTGCACGAGGCCGATCGCCCGGGCGCGCTCGGCGGAGAAGACCTCCGCGGTCTGGAACAGGCGCCGGGCCCAGCGCGGGCCGATCGCGTTGACCACGTAGGGGCCGATCGTCGCCGGGATCAGGCCGAGCCGCACCTCGCTCAGGCAGAACCGCGCGCTCTCGGCCGCGAGGGCGACGTCGCAGCAGGCGGCGAGCCCGACGCCGCCGCCGTAGGCCGCCCCGTGCACGAGGGCGAGCGTCGGCTTCGGCAGCCGGTCGAGACTGTGCATCAGCCCCGCGAGCCCGGCGGCGTCGGCGAGGTTGCTGTCGAAGGACTGGCCGGCGATCCGGCGCATCCAGGCGAGGTCGGCGCCCGCCGAGAAGCTCTGGCCCGCGCCCGCCAGGACGACCGCCCGGATCCCGGCGGCGGCGCCCAGCCGGTGCAGGGACGCGGTGAGGGCGGCGATCAGGCCGTCGTCGAAGGCGTTGTGCTGCTCCGGACGGTTGAGCGTCAGGGTGGCGACCCCGCGCTCGTCGACCGTCTCCAGCAAGGTGCCGCTCATCCCGCGCCTCCTACATCCGGAACAGGCCGAAGCGGGTCTCGGGAATCGGCGCGTTGAGGCTCGCCGAGAGACCGAGCGCCAGGACGCGGCGCGTGTCGGCCGGGTCGATCACCCCGTCGTCCCAGAGCCGGGCGCTGGAATAGTAGGGGTGGCCCTGCTCCTCGTACTGCGCCCGGATCGGCGCCTTGAACGCCGCCTCGTCCTCCGCCGACCACGTGCCGCCGCGGCCCTCGACGCCGTCGCGCCGGACCGTGGCCAGGACCGAGGCGGCCTGCTCGCCGCCCATCACGCCGATCCTCGCGTTCGGCCACATCCAGAGGAAGCGCGGCCCGTAGGCCCGCCCGCACATGCCGTAATTGCCGGCCCCGAAGCTGCCGCCGATCAGGACGGTGAATTTCGGCACCGCCGCGGTCGCGACGGCGGTGACCATCTTGGCCCCGTCCTTGGCAATGCCGCCGGCCTCGTAGCGCCGGCCGACCATGAAGCCGGTGATGTTCTGGAGGAACACCAGGGGCACGCCGCGCTGGGCGCAGAGCTCGACGAAGTGGGCGCCCTTCAGGGCACTCTCCGAGAACAGGATGCCGTTGTTGGCGACGATCCCCACCGGGTAGCCCCAGATATGGGCGAAGCCGCAGACCAGGGTCTGGCCGTAGAGGCGCTTGAACTCGTCGAAGTCGCTGCCGTCCACCAGCCGGGCGATGACCTCGCGCACGTCGTAGGGCGTCCGGCGGTCGGCCGGCACCGCCGCGTAGATCTCCTCGGCGGCGTAGCGCGGCGGCTCGGGCTGCCGCGGCGCGAGCGCGGGGCGCTTCACCGCGTTCAGGTTGGCCACGATGCGGCGGGCGATGCCGAGGGCGTGCGCGTCGGTCTCCGCCATGTGGTCGGTCACGCCCGAGATCCGGGCGTGCACGTCGGCGCCCCCGAGTTCCTCGGCGCTGACCACCTCGCCGGTCGCGGCCTTCACCAGCGGCGGCCCGCCGAGGAAGATCGTGCCCTGGCCGCGGACGATGATCGACTCGTCGCACAGCGCCGGCACGTAGGCGCCGCCGGCGGTGCAGGAGCCCATCACCACGGCGATCTGGGCGATGCCCTGCGCTGACATCGTCGCCTGGTTGTAGAAGATGCGGCCGAAATGGTCCCGGCCCGGGAAGACCTCGTCCTGGCTGGGCAGATGCGCGCCGCCGCTGTCGACGAGGTAGAGGCAGGGCAGCCGGTTCTGCTGCGCGATCTCCTGCGCCCGGAGGTGCTTCTGCACCGTCATCGGGAAGTAGGTGCCGCCCTTCACGGTCGCGTCGTTGGCGACGATCACGCACTCGCGCCCCGCGACGCGGCCGATGCCGGTGACGATCCCGGCCGAGGGGACCTCGCCGCCGTAGAGGCCGTGCCCGGCGAGCTGGCCGATTTCCAGGAAGGGCGAGAACGGGTCGATCAGCGCCCGGATCCGGTCCCGGGGCAGGAGCTTGCCGCGGGCGCGATGGCGCTCCCGCGCGGCCTCCCCGCCGCCGAGCCGGACGCGGTCGGCGGTCGCGCGCAGGTCCGCCACCAGGGCGCGCATGGCCTCGGCATTGGCGCGGGCCTCGGGCGCGCGCGGATCCAGGGCGGATTCGATCACCGGCATGGGGCCCGCACTCCGCTCAGGCCGTCTCGGCGAACAATTCGCGGCCGATCAGCATCCGCCGGATCTCGCTCGTGCCGGCGCCGATCTCGTAGAGCTTGGCGTCGCGCAGCAGGCGGCCGGTCGGATAGTCGTTGATGTAGCCGTTGCCGCCGAGCGCCTGGATCGCGTCGAGGGCCACCGCGGTCGCGCGCTCGGCCGCGAACAGGATCGCGCCCGCGGCGTCCCGGCGCGTCGCCCGCCCGCGGTCGCAGGCCCGCGCCACCGCGTAGACGTAGGCCCGGGCGGCGTTCGTCGCCGTGTACATGTCGGCGATCTTGCCCTGCATGAGCTGGAACTCGCCGATCGGCCGACCGAACTGCCGGCGCTCGTGGAGGTAGGGCAGCACGACGTCGAGGCAGGCGCGCATGATGCCGAGCGGCCCGGCGGCCAGCACGGCGCGCTCGTAGTCGAGGCCCGACATCAGCACGCCGACGCCGCGCCCGACCGCGCCCAGGACGTTCTCCTCCGGTATCTCGCAGTCCCGGAACAGCAGCTCGCAGGTGTTCGAGCCGCGCATGCCGAGCTTGTCGAGCTTCTGCGCGGTGGAGAAGCCGGGAAAATCCTTCTCGACCAGGAACGCCGTGATCCCCCGCGGACCGGCCTCGGGATCCGTCTTGGCGTAGACCACCAGGACGTCGGCGTCGGGACCGTTGGTGATCCACATCTTGGTGCCGTTCAGGACGTAGCGGTCGCCGCGCCTGTCGGCCCGCAGCCGCATAGAGACGACGTCGCTGCCGGAGCCCGGCTCGGACATCGCGAGCGCGCCGACATGCTCGCCCGCGATCAGCTTCGGCAGGTAGCGTCGCTTCTGCGCCTCGGTGCCGTTGCGGCGGATCTGGTTCACGCAGAGGTTGGAATGCGCGCCGTAGGACAGCCCGACCGAGGCCGAGGCCCGGCTGATCTCCTCCATGGCCACGGCGTGCTCGAGGTAGCCCATGCCGGCGCCGCCATAGGTCTCCTCGACGGTGACGCCCAGAACGCCGAGGGCGCCGAGCTTGCGCCAGAGATCCGCGGGAAACGCGTTGCTGGCATCGATCGCCGCCGCGCGGGGGGCGATCTCGGCGCGCGCGAAGCGCTCCACCTCGGCGCGCAGGGCGTCGGCCGTCTCGCCCAGGCCGAAGTCGAAATCCTGCAGGCCGATGGGCATCGCGCGTCTCCTCGCCTGAGAATCGGGCATTCGCCTCTCTGAAACGAACGTACGTTCGTTAAGCGATGCTGGCAAGGCGATTTACGAACGGTTGTTCGTTAGCCTATAGCGGGGGCCGGCGTGAGCATTCCCCGGTGTCTGTTGCGCTCTGAACTGTCTTCGGAGTGTCTTCGTGGGTCGCACAGCCGGATCGAACGGGCCGCGCACGGCCGCCGCCATCCGCCGGGCCGGGCTTCGGCTCATCTATCGCCACGGCTACGAGGCGATGACCCTGCGCGCCCTGGCCGCCGAGGTCGGGATCCAGGCGGCCTCGCTCTACAACCACATCCGCAGCAAGCAGGATCTGCTGTTCGACATCGTCCGCGACCACATGGAGACGCTGCTGGCGCGGACCGACGCGGCGCTGGCGACGGCGACCGGCACCCCGACGGACCGTCTCCGCGCCTTCGTGGCGCACCACGTCACGTACCATCTCGAGAAGAAGCAGGAGGTCTTCATCGCGAATTTCGAGCTGCGCTCGCTCGACCCGCCGCATTACGCGGCGATCGTCGCCCTGCGCCGGGCCTACGAAGACCGGTTGGTCGCGCTGCTCGAGCGGGGATCGGAGGCGGGGGAGCTGGACGTCCGGGATGCGCGGGTCGCCGGCTACGCGATCCTCGGGATGCTCACCAGCGCCTGCACGTGGTACCGGCCCGACGGCCGGATGACCAAGGCGGAGATCGTCGCCCTGCACACCGACATGGCGCTGCGGGGTTGCGTCAGGCGTCAGCCATAGACCCCGTCGCGCCGGGGAACGGCGGTCGCCTCAGATCAGGCCGCCCGGCGGTGCGGCGGTGAGGGTCCTGCCGGCCCGCGTGACGAGCTTGGCGAAGGCCAGCGCCGCCGCCGAGGCCTGGGCTTCCGAGGGGAAGGTGCGGTCCGAGGTCAGGACCGGCATCTGCGTCGCATCGAGGAGGACCCAGGTCCACAGACGGGTGTCGGTCGCGCGGATCTCGAAATGCATGGCGAACTCGTCGGGCAATGGCACATGCCCGCACAATGCGCCGCGAAAAGGCCTGACGCGTTAAGAGCTTGACCGGCGCAACAACCTGCGTCGGCGCGCACCGGCCTTGCCCCCGACATCCTCGCAGATCACAGGCGGGAACCTGCGCCGCCCAGGGCGGATCTCGCCACGATCGGCCCCGACTTGGCATGCCAGCTTGGCTTTATCCGGCCATTCGATGCTACCCTCGCGCGGTCGGCATGCCGTGCCGACGGCGTGAGCAGGAGCGACATGGTAGAGCGGTACCATTTCCGCCTGAGGGGGCCGGACGAGGTCATCGAGGACGAGGAGGGCGTGCTGGCAAACTCGATCGAGATCGCCGTGGCCGAGGCGACGCAGCTGATCGCCGAGATGCACGCGCGGGGCGAGTTGCCCGATCCGGACGAGCGCTGGTGCGTGGAGATCCACACCACCGACGGTGTCGTGCTTCGTTCCCTTCAGCTGTACTGAGCGCTGGGCGCGGGGCGCGGGAGCTTGCGCAGGATCAGGCGGATGTGTTCGCGGAGGGTGATCGCCTCAGGCGGCGGACCGGCACCCGGAGGCTCGACCGCTATCTCCGGACCACCCAGCACCGAGGCGTACATCGAGCTCTCCACGCTTTTCGCGAGCAGTAACCATCAGCCGTAGCAAACCGTTGCAAGCATCATAAGTCAGGTTTCGCCCTACAGGACGCGGCCGCTTCTACGTCGACAGGGGCGCCCGGACCGATGGGCGACTTCCGGACATGAAGTCTCTCGCAGACGAGGCATCCATTTCGGCGGCCGCGGGGCCGGCTGAGTGAGGTATTCGCCTGGACAGGTCGGCGTGACACCGGAGGCGCGTGCCGCATCGGTCGAGGACGAGGCTGCGGCGGCGCACGCTGATCTCGGCGACGGCGCCCGGAAGCCCCGCAAGCGCGGCGATGACTTGCCGTATCGGTGACCGAAGCGTCCGGCTGGGGTCGCGCAGGGTTGGCCTCGTGCGCCGCGTGCGCGGTCGGGAGGTCGACAGCGCCGCCGGCGAGCCGGATCTGTCGAAAGGGTCGCAGGCGTCGGAAAATCCCCGGCCACGCTGAAACAGGCGACCCGGCGATGCAGTTGCCGCTGCATGTCAGGACCTCGCCCCATCGCCGTCCTCGCCGAGGACGAAGAGTTCAGCCGCCTCGTCGCGGCCGACATGCTGACGGCGTTGGGGTTCGAGGTGCTGGAGGCGGAACACGCCCAGGGCGCGCTCCAGCATCTGGAGGCATGTGACGGGGCCGTCCTGCTCTACACCGACATCAACATGCCCGGCACGATGGACGGCCGCGCGCTCGCGCACGCCGTTCGGGCACGCTGGCCGGAGACCCGGATCATCGTCTGCTCGGGCTGCGATCCGCGCGAGGCGACCGCGCTGCCCGAGGAGGCCCATTTCATCGCCAAGCCCTGCGGGGAGAAACTGGTGCGCCAGGCGCTCAAGGCCCTGCACCTGCACTAGGGCCGCTCCCGACCGGGTCGGGCGAGGGGGCATGTCGCGGCTGTCTCGACCGGCGACACCTGTCTTCCAGCCGTCGCAGCACGGTCGAGAACGGCCCGTGCTGCGCTGTCTGGGCCGCCTCAGCTCGCGAGGAAGGCGGCCAGCCCGGCCAATCCCGAGAGGGAAGCGCGGCTTTCCTCCAGGCACCGCGCGTTCAGGTCCGCGGCCAAACCGTCGAGCTTGGCCTGGAGCAGGCCGATGCTGGCCGGGGACAGGTTGCCGGGGAGCAGGACGATCACGTCGCCTTCGTCGAGGTGTATCGTCTCGCGGATCGCAGCATCAGCCATCGGAGCCTCCACCGGGAATACTGATCTCTCGGCCTGTCGGTAAGCTCTCACGGGCCGAGGCCGCCGACCGTGCTCCGGCGCACGCCCTCGAACACTGACTCGCGTCCGTGGCAATCCGGGGAGATCCGCGCCGGCGTCCCGCGGGCAGGACCGTCCGGCTACGCCCGAGCGCGCCGCGCCAGCGCTCGCCCGACCTCGAACAGCGCCAGATCCGACACCTGTTGCAGCCGCTGGTGGCCCATCGCGACGATCGCCGCGCGCGCCTGCAGGAGGTGATCGACCGCGAGGACCATCGGGTCGTCCGCCGGCAGATCGCCCGCCGCGCTCGGAAGGAAGGGGCCGCGGTGGCTGTCCGTGGTGTCGATGATGATGCCGCGACCGCGCATCCGTCCCGCCGGATCGGGCGTGAGGCTGCCACGGTCGAGAACCCATCGAACCTCGCCGCCGTCCGTGAGGACGCGGTACTCGGCCGAGACGGGGCCGCCGGTCTGGCGCACCCGGGCGATGCGCGCGAAGACCCAGTCGCGATCGTCCGGATGGGTGCATCGAAGGGCGATCTCGATGGGCAGCGGGCGCCCGGCCAAGGTCGCATCCCCGGCGAGCAGCGCCGCCGTCCCCTCGTCGAGGAGGGATTGTCCCGCCGACACGTCCGCTGTCCAGGCGCCGACATAGCCGGCCGCGCGCAATGCAAGATCAGCCGTAGTCTGCAAAAGCCTGGCCTCCTCCGGCACAAATCGGTTCGCACAAACCCGATATCTGGTAGCGATATACCAAAATCGATATTCGGTACCAGTATCATACCGCCCGCGCCGGAAATTTGGCAACTTCTAGTATCGGTGTGACCCGCAGATATACAACTCTCTGCAGCAGATCGTGTCGGCCAGGATCGGCGCGACGCGCGGCAAGAACTCCTCGGCGCCGCCGCAACAATGTGTCAGTGCTCCCGGCGACCCGACAGCGCCGTCAACGATCGAAGCGCGCCGCGGCATCCCGCTCTGCTATGTCGGCGGGACAGGTGATCGCGGGCCGCCTAGCAGCCTTCACCCCGTCGACGGGACGCGGGTCCGCTGCGGGCGCGTCGGGCGCATCCGATCGGATCGGCCTGTTCCGGGGGCGCGCCCACGGGCCTCCTTGTGGCAACGCCCGAACTTCGACAAACCCGGACGGAGCTATCGAGGACGGGCGCCCATGATCATCCGCCACACCCGCAGGCTGCAACGATCGGGCGAGGCGGTCGCGAGTTGCGATGGTCGGCTCGTCGCGCCTGCCCCGACGGAGCCCGACTGGGATGTCCTGGGTCTGATCGATCTCGGCGGGCGCGTCATAGTGGTCGCGCTCCTGGGTCCGAACGACGCGCGCGCGTTCCGATTCCTGAACCCGGACGGCACACCGCTGGCGTCCTGCGCTGCGGACTTCCTCGCCGCGCCGTGGGACGGCGCCGGCCCGCTCGACTGGCAGGCCGAGGCGCTCCACACCGACGACGGCGACGCGTCGAACACGCGGGCCATGATCGAGGATCTCCACCTCCTGATCGAAGCCCTCGCGCGCGCGGCTGCCGCGAACCCGGAGCACGCTGTCCGAGTCGTCACGGGCGGCGGTTCCGATCCGCGGGCGCAGGCGATGCACGCGGCGCTGGCACGCCTCAACGCCGCACCGGCGGGGGCTCCGCCCCACCTGCCCGAACTGGTGACGAAGGCGATCGTCGCGCGCGGCGGCCAGGAGACGGCCCATCCGGACGGCGGCGATCTGCGCTTCTCGATCTACCTGCCCATGCCGGGCTTCCGCTTTGTCGGCTACGCGGCGGACAGGAACGAGACGCTGTGCACGCTGATCGGCAAGAACTCGCGCCTCGCATCGGCCCTGCTGGACGTTCGCGCGAACACGGCCTACGCCCGGCCGAACCTGGGAAGCGTCGGGTTCGACGCCGCGACCCTGGTGCAGGTCCGGTTGTGGCGGCAGTACCTCCTGCCGGCGCTGATCGACGGCGCGGCGCGGTCGACGCGCGTCGGGGTGGTCTTCGAGCACGCGCACATCAGTCACGCCATCTGGAACGAGCTGGCCGCGGTCGACGACGTGCTGTCGCTCGGTCGCGCGCCGGCGGTGTTCCTGTTCGCGAGCTGCAACGAGCCGATCTCTCCGGTCGACGCCGTCTTCCCGGAGCTCGCCGGGCAGGTGTATCGCGGGATCGAAGGCCCGCTGCCCCTGCTGCAGGCTGCCGTCGCCGGCGCGGCGACCTTCCTGCCCTTCCGGTCCTACCGCGTGAGCCAGCGATTGGCCGATCGTCTCGCGGCCCTGGCGCGGAGCGCGGAACCCGCGCTCGATGCCCGCCTGACGGACGCGGCGCGCCGGGCCACGATCGTCCTGATCGGGCTGCGCCTGGAGAACCGCCAGTGGGTCCGGCAGCTCGACGGCTACGTGGCGCTGATCCGACGCCTCGGCCGGCGGCGCGGCGAGAGATTCCTCGTCATCGTCGACGGGCACAACACGCTCGCGGGCACTGCGGGCGGCTACGTCGAGAGCTACTGCGAGAGCCTCGTGCCCGCGGAGGGGACCGTGCCGTCCATCGTTCGGAAGGAACTCGACCTGATCGGGGCGCTCCGCGCACGGGTCGCCGATGTCTCCAACGTGGAGTTGATGCCGCTCGTGCCCTGCTCAATGGGGGCGAGCCTCGTGGCCGCGCTCCACACCGACCTGTTCGTGACGCATTTCGGGGCCGGGCTCGCCAAGTATAAGTGGGTCGCCAACGCACCCGGATGCGTCATATCGAGCCGATCCGTGCTCAGCGGGAAGGACGATCTGCGCATCTACGACACCGAGATCTTTCGCGAGAACGTGTCGGCCTGTCACTACTTTCCCGCCGAGCGGGTGACGGACCTCGACACCTCGACCAACGCCCTGCATGTCCCCGGCAGCCGGGAGCGCGAGGATTTCGATCTCGACCTCGAAGAGTTCGCCAGCTTCGTCGAGCGGAACCTGCCGAAGCGGCGCGCCGCGCGCCCGCACTGGCTGAGACGGCTCACCCTCTTCAGGACCCGCGCCGCCACCGACGCGGCCAGGCTCTGAGCGCCGGGAGCATCACGGATGAGCGATCGGATCCTGATCACCGGCGGCGGCGGCTTCATCGGCTCGCACCTCAGCGAGCGCCTGCTGGAGCAGGGCCACGAGGTGCTCTGCGTCGACAACTTCTTCACGGGCCGGAAGAGCAATATCGCCCACCTGTTCGACAATCCGCGCTTCGAGCTCATACGGCACGACGTCACGCACCCGCTCTTCGTCGAGGTGGATCGGATCTACAATCTCGCCTGCCCGGCATCCCCGATCCACTACCAGTTCGACCCGGTCCAGACGACCAAGACCAGCGTCATGGGGGCGATCAACATGCTGGGGCTGGCGAAACGGCTCCGCGTGCCGATCCTCCAGGCCTCGACCTCGGAGGTTTACGGGGATCCGCTCGTGCACCCGCAGCCCGAGGGCTACTGGGGGAACGTCAATCCCCTCGGCCCGCGCTCCTGCTACGACGAGGGCAAGCGCTGCGCCGAGACCCTGTTCTTCGACTATCACCGACAGCACCGCGTCCCGATCAAGGTGGTGCGGATCTTCAACACCTACGGCCCGCGCATGCATCCCAGCGACGGCCGGGTCGTCTCCAACTTCGTCGTCCAGGCCCTGCGCGGCGCGCCGATCACGATCTTCGGCGAAGGGCATCAAACCCGCTCGTTCTGCTACGTCGACGACCTGGTCCTGGGGCTGCAGGCGATGATGGCCACCGACGCCGAGATCACCGGCCCCGTCAATCTGGGAAACTCGGACGAGTTCACCATCCGGCAGCTCGCCGAACTCGTCGTCGACTTGTCGGGCTCGCGCTCGAAGCTCGTGCACGCCCCGCTGCCGGTGGACGACCCGCGCCAGAGGCGGCCCGACATCGCCCTGGCCGCGCAACTCCTCGACTGGCGCCCGACCGTGCCGTTGCGGGACGGGCTCATGAGAACAATCGCGTATTTCGAGACGCTGCTGGCCTCGGAGCCGATCGGGCCGCGCTGATCCGGCGCGCGTGTCTCGGCGGGATCGGTCCTGACCGACCGTCGGCCGCTCCGGGCGAGCGGCCGTGCGCGCTCGGGGCGCCCGCGGCGGCCGACCCGGGCCAGGCCCCTATCGCGGTCCGGCAGCCTCTGCGGCGGGGCCGGCCTCCGCCGCGTAGGCGTTGATGATGCCCATCAGCAGGCCGGGAAAGCGCGCCTCCACCTCGGCCCAGCGGGAATGGTTGCGCACCTCGACGCCGTGACGCTCGCTGCGGATCAACCCGGCCTCGCGCAGGACCTTGAAGTGGTTGGACAACGAGGATTTCGGGATGACGCGGTCCCCGAGCGCCGACACGGCCGAGCAGGCCTCGACGCATCCCGCCCGCATGATCCTGGCGAAGATGGCCGCGCGGCTCGGGTCGGCGAGGGCGTGCAGGATGGCCTCGGGTCGCACGTCCTCGATGGCGGGGTGAAACAGCGGTCTCATCTTTCGTCCATATGGGGTCTTGAACGACGCTCCGTTAGTTCCGAAGTTCCGAACTATGGGACTCAGGCCGCCATCCCGCGGCCGGCCCATATCGGAGATAGGACACATGTCGAAGCTTGCGGGCAAGGTCGCCGTCGTGACCGGGGCATCGAAGGGCATCGGTGCGGGGATCGCCAAGGCGCTGGCGCGGGACGGCGCCGCCGTGGTGGTGAACTACGCGTCCAGCAGGGCGGGGGCCGACGCCGTCGTGGCCGCGATCACGTCCGCCGGCGGCCGGGCCATCGCGGCCCAGGGCGACGTGTCCCGAGCGTCCGAGGCGCAGGATGTGATCGAGGCCGCGATCCGCGCGTTCGGGCGGCTCGACGTGCTGGTCAACAATTCCGGCGTCTACGAGTTCGCGGCGATCGAGGAGGTCACCGAGGAACACTACCGCCGCCAGTTCGACGTCAACGTGCTCGGCGTCCTGCTGGCGACGCGGGCGGCCGCGAAGCATCTCGGCGAGGGCGGGAGCATCGTGAACGTCTCCTCGGCGATCACGCACGTCCACACGCCGGCGGCGGCGGTCTACGCGGGGACCAAGGGGGCGGTGAACGCCATATCGGGGGTGCTCGCCAACGAGCTGGCCCCGCGCAAGATCCGCGTGAACGTCGTCAGCCCGGGCTACGTGGTGACCGAGGGCACGCACGCGGCCGGCATCTCCGGCTCGGAGATGGAGGCCGGGATGGTCGCGCAGACGCCCCTCGGCCGGGCCGGTGAGCCGGACGACATCGCCACCGTCGTGGCCTTCCTCGCCTCTGACGACGCGCGCTGGCTCACCGGCGAGAACATCACGGCCAGCGGCGGCATCCGCTGATCCACGGCGCTGCGCCTGCGCGCGTGTCGGTGCCCGACCGCGTGCCGGCGCAGCGTCGCGGAGACAAGGACGCGACGACGATGGCGCCTTCGTCCACGGGGGCGGCTAGGGTGGAGCGCCGCGCCGTCCATGTCGGTCGCGGTGCCTGCCGCGGGCAGAAGGGGAGGGGAGGGATGATCCGATCGAGATGGGGCCTGGCCGTGCTCGCGGCGGCGCTCGTGACGGCGCTCGCGGCGGCATCGACCGCCAGAGCCGAGCCCGCCAACCAGGTGCTGGGGACGTGGCGCATGGTGTCCGCTCGGCTCGATCCGGAGGGGCGCAACGCGCCGGCCTACGGCGCGCGCCCGAGCGGGCTGCTGGTGTTCACGCGCGACATGCACTTCGTCGAGGTGCTCACGGACGCCGACATTCCCCGGTTCGCCTCGAGCGCGCGCGGTCAGGGGACAGCGGAGGAGAACCGGGCGGCCATGGCCGGCAGCATCGGGTTCTTCGGCACCTACACGGTGGACGCCGACGGCGCGTTCAGCGGCAACCGCGTCGAGGGCTCGACCTTCCCGAACTGGGTCGGCGACGTGCGCACGACCGAGCAGCTTCGCCTGACCGTCGAGGGGGACCGGCTGAGCGAGAGCTTCCGGCGCCCGGACGGCACGCGGATCGCCATCACGTGGGAGCGCGTCCGCTGAACCGAAGCAGTGCGCGCGACCCGGGGCTTCGGCCCGGGAGGGCCGCGCAGGAGGGCCGCGCAGGAGGGCCGCGCAGGTGGGCCGCCCCGGCCGGGGGCGGGGCGGCCATCGGCGGATCGACGCGACGGAGCCCGCGTCCGGCGGGCCGCCGCGGAGGTTCAGGCGTTGGCGCCGCCGTCGACCGTGAGGGTGGTGCCGGTGATCTGGCGCGCGGCCGGGCTCGCCAGGAAGGCCACCGCGGCCGCGATATCGTCCGGCGTCCCGTAATGGCCGAGGGCGGTCATCGCCCGCTGCATGTCCGCCTGTGCCCCGTCGGACGGGTTCATGTCGGTGTCGGTCGATCCCGGCTGCACGAGGTTCACCGTGACCGCGCGCGGCCCGAGTTCGCGCGCCAGACCCCGCGTGAACGAGAGCAGGGCGGATTTCGACATGGAGTAGACCGTCACCCCGGGGAACGGGACCCGCTCCCCGAGACAGGAGCCGATGGAGATGATCCGGCCGCCCTCCTCCAGGTGCGGGATGGCCGCCTGCGACGCCAGCACGACGGAGCGGACGTTGACGTCCAGGATGGCGTCGATGTCGGCGAGGCTCATCTCCGCGACGGGGCCGCCGCGGGCGATGCCGGCGTTGTTGACGAGGATGTCGAGCCCGCCGAGGCTCTCGGCCGCCTCGTCGACCGAGCGCTTCACCGCCGCGGCGTCGGCGCTGTCGGCCTGGATGGCGCGCCCGCGGCGGCCCTTCGCCTCGATGGCGCGGACGATCTCGGCCGCCCGCTCGGCGGACCGCTCGTACGTGATGGCGACGTCCGCGCCCCGGTCCGCGAGCGCCAGGGCGATGGCCGCACCGATGCCGCGTGATGCGCCCGTCACCAGGGCGCGCTTGCCTGCCAGCTCACTCACGTCCGCCTCTTTCTGTAATGAACGACACAGAAATGGCTAGATGCGTTGCCGGCCCGGGTCAAGCGGTTTATATAACGATCGATGCAAAAATCCGCTTCGATCCAGGCAGGGGACCAGGCAGGGGACCGGGCCGCGCCCGCCCGCGGTCGCGGCCGGCCCCGCGCCTTCGACCGGGAGGCGGCGCTCGATCAGGCGATGCAGCTGTTCTGGCGCCGCGGCTTCGCCGCGACATCCATCTCGGATCTCACCGCGGCCATGGGGATCGGGTCGCCGAGCCTCTACGCGGCGTTCGGCTCGAAGGAGGCGCTCTACGCCGAGGCGCTGCGCCACTACGGCGACCGGTACGGCGGGATGGTCTGGGCCAACTTCGACGCTGCCGCATCGGCGCGCGGGGCCGTCGAAGCGCTCCTGATGGATTCGGCCGCCGCGCTCACCGGCGCCTGCGGCCGCATCGAGCCGCTCGGCTGCATGGTAACGCTCTCGGCTGCCGGCAGCGAGGGACAGGCGTCCCTCGGCGCGTTGCTGCGCGCGGCCCGCGCCGAGGGACGCCGACGGGTCGCGGAGCGGCTCGCGCGCGCGGTCGCGGCGGGCGAGATCGGCGCCGCCGTCGACGTCGCCGCACTCACCCGCTTCGTGCTCACGGTGCAGAACGGCATGTCGCTCCAGGCCCGCGACGGCGCGACCCGGGAGGAGCTCGAGGCCGTCGCCCGGCTGACGATGGCGGGGTGGGACGCGCGCGTCGGGGGTGAGGGCGACCGTCCGCTCCGGTGACGGTTCGGCACGCGCGGCCCGCCGGCGGCCCGATCGTCTGGGGGAGGGCGCGCGGCGTCCTCAGGCGTCCGGCGGGAAGTCGGCGATGCCGTCTTCGATGAGAAGCTTCGAGCCGCTGAACGATATTCGCATAACAAACATTATGGAATGCGGCGCCGAATTCCCTATGATCGGCACTTATACTACGATTTGAGCCTGGCGTCATCGCGAAGTCATCGCGAAGGACGGCTGCAGCCCGCGACCAGGGCAGCGAGACCGGTCCGGGCGCCGGCCAGAGGGATCCGCTGCGTGTCGCCAGAGAGCGTCACGCGAAGGGTCTTGCCGGACAGGATCCGGACCCAGTCTTGCGTCAACGTTGTCGTGGCCTGGAGCACGATCTGGTCGTCGAGTTCCAGCTGTTTCGCCCGCATCGGCAGCGAGAGCGTGCCGCCCTCCGAGGCGAACTCGACCTCGGCCCGGGTGCCGTCCCGAGCGCGGTCTCTGTCGTCGTAGTAGTCGACACTCAGCTGTCCGCCCCGCGTATCGCAGGTGAGCGCGAGGCTCTGCGCGCCGCTGTCCGGAATCTCGTAGGCAAGATGGACGCGACCGTCCCCTTCCCGCTTCTGCCAGCGCATCTCCTGCGCCATCGCAGGAACTCCAATACAAGACCCTAGAATTGCCACGGTAAGAAAAGTGATCTCACGGCGCATGGCCTTCGATGTCCTCACGCTTCGTCCATGGATTTGCTGCATGATGGGTGAATTCTGTTCCGTGCGTGTATCCGGCCGGTGGCGCGTGCTCGATGATGCTGCGTGCCAGGCCGGGAAGCCGTGGAAGCCCCCGGCGCTGTCGGGCGGCCTGTCGTCGCCCGACATGTGCCCGTCTTCGTCGACGCCGGGTCGAGCGCCAGCCCTTGTCCGCATGGTCGAAGGCGTGTGCCTCGGGCGATCCGGGGACCGCCGTCGGTCGCGCGGAGCGCCAGAGCCGTCACGATCGCGTCCGGGAATGCGCCGAACCCGTCCTCATTCCTGTCACACGCGCCCTGCGGCCGTACGGCTGCGCGCCGGCGTTGCCTCACGGTGGCGCTCCCTCTGTCATGCGAACCGCAGCCAGCAGAACAGAGCCACGGTGCCCAAACCTGTCCGATGGCATCGTCGGAGCCGGTGGCCCTGTCCAGAGGACTAGCTCATCGCCGCGCCGTGACGTTCGCTGCAGCGCGGGGTACCATACGAGGGCGGTAGACATGGACAAGCCCCGTGCTCTTCCGGCGCAACACCGGCGGGACCCGGAGCCGACGGCACGGATGCTGTCGGCGCGCTGCGCGAGATGGATGAAGTCTTTAGGAAGCGTCCGGGACGCGTCGGCGGGATCTCGACAACGGTGCAGGACCGGCTCGACCGCCCGCCCCTCGATCCGTGCGAGGTACGGGGAGATGCGGGTCACAGCGCCCTCCCCTCTCCGCGGCCATCGGGCGTCTCCGGAGGGCGGCGTGTCCGTCGACCGAACGTTCCGGCGCTGACGAGGATCGTGCATGCCCCGTTTGGCGATCACCGGCACTGAGCAGCGATACAACACGGTCGCGGCCGTCGAAGACGGCGGGCGGTGGCGCATGATCCTGCCTTTTCCGCAGGCCTCGATCCGGGCCGCCGCCCTGGTCGGCGCTGCGGGGCTGGTCTGCCTGTCCGATGACGGGGAACTCTGCCTGATCGACTGGCGGGCGGGCCGGGATCGCGTGCGGCGCCGCCTGCCGGGCGAGGGACCCTTCAATCACAAGCTGTTCGTCACCCGCGATGCCGACCGGATCGCGGTCTATCGGAGCCATGGACCGAAGAACGACGAGCAGTACTTCGACGACATCGTCGTCCTGCGGGCGTCGGATCTCGAGATCCTGCAGCACGGGCGCGGGCTCGTCTGGCATGCCGATGGCCCTGTCGGGTCCCTGTCGCCCGAGGAAGCCTATCCGCCGCGCCCGGATGGGCCGACCATCCTGACCATTCACGGCGACCTGTTCGAGGATCCCGGAGGGCGACTGGCCTTCATCGGCTTCCGGTGCGGGCCGGGCGGGTCGGCCTACGGGCTGTGTCGGCTCGAACGGGCCGGCGCGACGCTGCGCCACGACCCGCTGCCGGACGCGGTGAAGCCCTACTGGTTCAGCCCCAGCGGCCGCTACGCCGTCACGCCGCACTCCGATCCCGCGCGCGGGGGCCCACCGGAGGCAGCGGCCGATACGGGGGACGCCGGCCCTCCCCGCCTCGGACAGGCCGTCGAACTCTGGACGACCGGGCCCGTCGCCCGCGCGGCGACGCTCGTCGCGCGGCCCGGCTCCGAGCCTCCGCGCGCGATCACGGAGGTGGCCTGGGAGCCCGACGAGCGGGCGTTCTGGATCAAGTCGGGGTATTTCTGGGATCGGACTACGGACTTCCAGCGCATCGGCCTGGACGGCACGCGCTCGCCCGTCTTCTCCTTCGCGCGCTACGACGGCGCGAAGGCCGTCTCCGCCTTCGCCGACGTGGCGGATGCGGAGCGGGTCGAGATCCGCTTCTTCAGCGACTCCGTCTACATCCCGCGCGCTCGGTGCGCCGACGCGGCGCCCGCCCGGACGATCACCCCGGAGGAGGACGGCTATCGATCCCGGCCGTCGGCAGGCCCGAGCGCGTCGGCGGTCCGGCGCTTCCTGGCGCGCTCGCAGCCGGTGGTCACCGTCGCGGCGTTCTCGGCCGCCGCCATCGCCGAAGCCCTGGACGCGCTCACCGGCCGGATCCGAGCGGATCTGGGGGGCCTCCTGCGGGGTGACGTGCTCGCGTTGACCTTCGAGGTCGGCGGGCGGGCGATGACGGAATCAGCCTTCTTCGCGCGCATCGCCCGCGAGCGCGTTGCCGTGGTTCCGGCGCTGCGCGCACTCCTCATGACTTATCTCGCGGTCCAGCCGGGGGTGGTGGAGGCCAGGAAGCTGTATCGCCAGATCTGGGGGCCCGAGGACGATCAGGGTGCGCTGGCACCGGCCATGCAGGCGCTGCTCCACCTCGATCCGACGGCCCACGACGTCTTCCGCGACTACCTCGCCCAGCGCGACGGGGAGCACGAGGTCTACTCCACCGACGCGATGATGAGGACCTACATCGCCGAGGCGGGCTGGCGCGACCGGGCCATGATCCGGTTCGGCGTCTATTTCGCGCTGATCCGGTACAGGGATGGCCTGATCACCCTGAGTGGCGGATTCCTGGAGGAGTGCGGCGTCCTCGATGCCGCCGCGGGCCTGCTGGAGCCCGCCGACTTCGCCGCGCTCATCCTCGAGGAACTCGACGGGTTCGCGGCGCGCCCCGATCTCGACTGTCGCCTCGGGAGGGACGACCTCTACCGCGAGCTCCGCGCGAGCCTCGCGACCACCGCCTACGGGCGAACGGTCCTGACGGCGCTCGCGGCCCGATCCGCCGCGCCGTCCCGCCTCGCGTGAACGACCCGCGCGCATCGCGCGGCGGTCTAGCCTCCGCGGGGCTGCCGGCCGAACCGAACTGTCCCCACTGACGTCCGGGCCGACAACCGATACGGTGGCGGGCGATGTACAAGCTCCCGCCCGGCAGCCTCTACCGGCTCCGCACCCTCGCGCAGACCGGCGCCCGCTTCTATCAGGTCAGCGGCTACATGCGGCGCATGGAGGTCCTGGGACTGGTTCTCGCGACGGGTCGGACGGATCCGGACGCGAAGACCGTCGAGTACCGCATCACCGAAGCCGGCCGAGCCGAACTCGAGGAGCGTCACGGTCCGGCCTGGCCCGGCTCGGCCGAGGACGAGGCCTGACGCGCGGCGACGACGCGACCCGAGCGCGATGGCCGGTGTCGCAGCCGCCGCGCGGCGCGAGCGGTTCAGGGAGAGGCCGCCGGCAACGGGGCCGTGACCGCGGCCGTGCCGGCGGATCGTCGACGGCTATCGGCTGCTGCCACCGCTGCCGCCCTGCGGCGACGGGCGCTCCGGCTGGTTGGCGTTGCCCGCGGCTGAGGAGCTGTTGGAACGCGTGTCGGCGGCTTGCCCGGTCGGCGACCCCGTCACCGCGCCCGGCGCGCCGGTCGCGCCCGATTGAGGCGTGACGACGCCCGAGGAGGTCGGCGGCGCGCCCGGCGCGGTGGCCGGCGCCTGCGCGTAGGCCGTCCCGGCGAGGACGGCCGCGAGCGGCGCAGCGGCCGAGAGAGTACGCAAGAGAGTACAGTGTTTCATCGGGACCTCAATCATGGATTGAAGTCTTCAACGCCGGATGCGGGAAGAAGGTTCAGGGCGGACGAGAGCCGCCTTCGCGGATCTCGGTCCTGAAACGGCCCCGTCCGGCGATGAGCCGGACGGGGGCTCGCGGGTCGCCCCCGGATCAGGCGGCTCGGACGGTGGCCATGAAGCGCCCCACCTCGGCAGCGAGATGCTCGGATTGGCGCGACAGCTCGGAAGCCGCTCCCAGAACCTGGCTCGCCGCCGCGCCCGTCTCCTCGGCCGCGCCGGCCACGCCGGCGATGTTGCTGGTCACTTCGCCGGTGCCCATCGCGGCCTGGCTGACGTTCCGGACGATCTCCTGCGTCGCCGCGCCCTGCTGCTCCACGGCCGCGGCGATCGAGGTGGCCACGTGGCTGATCTCCTGGATCCGCACGGTGATCGACCCGATGGCCGATACGGCCTGACCGGTGGAGGCCTGAACCCGGGCGATCTGCCCGGTGATCTCCTCGGTGGCCTTGGCGGTCTGCTCGGCCAGAGCCTTCACCTCCGTCGCCACGACCGCGAAGCCGCGGCCGGCGGCACCCGCGCGGGCCGCCTCGATGGTGGCATTCAGGGCGAGCAGGTTGGTCTGTCCCGCGATGGTCGAGATCATGCCGACGACGTCGCCGATGCGCGCGACCGACGCGCTCAGTTCCTGCACCAGCGCGCCGGTCTGGTCGGCCTCGTTGACCGCCACCCGCGCCATGTCGGCCGAGCCGTCGACCTGCCGGCCGATCTCCTGAACCGAGGAGCCGAGTTCCTCGGCGGCGGCGGCGACCGTGTTGACGTTGCTGGCGGCCTCCTCGGCCGCGGCCGCCACGGTGGTCGACTGGCTGGCCGTCTCGGTGGCCGTCGCGGTCATCGTCTGCGCCGTGGCCTGGAGCTCGGTGGCCGAGGACGAGACCATGCCGATGATCCCGCCGACCGCGCGCTCGAAGCCGTCGGCGAGCTCGACCATGGTGCGCTTGCGTTCGACGGCCGCCGCCTCGTCGGCAATGCGCCGGATCTCGGCCTGCTCGGCGGCCTTCTGGGCCACCATGGCCTTGATGCCCTCGACCGCCTTGCCGACGGCACCGATCTCGTCGCCGCGGGCGGCCTCCTTGATCTCGGCGTCGACCTCGCCCCTGGCCATCCGCTGCAGCACGCCGACGAGGCTGGCCAGCGGCCGGTTGATCCCGAACAGCACGATCCCGCCGAGGATCCCGAATGCGACGAGAAGGCCCGACGCGGCGATGACCGTGAGCGTCAGCTTGATCTGCTCGGCGACGGCGACGGCGTGGTCCCTGGAGGCTCTGAGCTCCCTGGCGTTCGTCTCGGTCCGCATCTGGACGCCTTCCAGCACTTTGGCCCGCGCGGGGCGGCCCTCGTCGACCGAGATCGTCCGGGCCCCTTCGGCATCGTTCTTCATGCCCAGGGCGATGGCACGGTCGGCCGCCGCGAAATACGCGCCCATATCGGCCTTGATGGCTTCGTTCGCCGAATGCCGAGCCGGGGTGTCCGCGAGGGCGATGAGGCGGTCGATCGCCTCGTAGGCGAGCGTCCGCTCGCGCTGGAAGTGCTGACGCTCGGCAGCCATCGTGGCCGCATCGGTCTGTATGATGATGTTCTTCTCGGAGATCGTCGCGTTGCTCATGACCAGCGCCATCTGCAGCGCTGTGACGGCGCGAACGGCGGCCACGTCGACGATCTGCTGGGTGTTCTTCTCGAGCTCGTCGATCGCCGACCGCGCGAAGAAGACGATGCCGACGGCGGTCGCGAGCAGTAGGGCGGCCGGTATCGCGATCTTGGTGCCCAATCGCAAATTGCGAAACCGACCCATGACATCCCCTCCAGTGTTCAGAATCGCAGAGAGCTCCGCAGCTTGCTCAATGCGGAAGGCGTTGAGCCAAGATGCAGGTGCGAAACTAAATGCAGGTTAATGATCGCGGTCTTCTTTCCCGGGATATGCAATAGTGATTTGAGGTTGCGCGCTCGGCGTCAGAGCGTGATCAATAAAAACTGCGATCGTCCGGGATTAAAGTTCCGCGGCGTGCTTCACAACCACTGGATGAACTACCGTTGAGCGCGTGACCGCACGCACGGACACCTCCCGCGGCGGTGTTCCAAGGTCGCGACCCGGGCGCAGCGACGCTGCCGGAGGGTGACCATCCGGACGAACCGGAGAAGCATTGCCGGCGGGCCGGGCGGCTGGATCGGACCGTTGGCGGACCGTCTGCCCGGATGCGGAGGCGATGGGGCGCCACCCCGATCCGATCACACGGTTCCGATGGACGCTCCGACTCGCCGCGGCGGGTGATGCCGGGCCGCAGAGCCGCGCGATCGCGCGCCGTTCTCGCCCTGCCGCGGAGCGGGAACGTCCCGTCCGGCGTGGACCGTTCGCGAGGCACGCAGCCCACCCTCCTCCACGTAGCGGGGAGGCCCGGGCCGCGCCGCATCGGTCAGCGTCTGATAACCCTTTCTTATCAGACGTAGCGTCACGCTCAGGCGCGACCGAGGGAGAGAGCCATGACGCTGCCCGCCACGCTTGCCGCCCGCGCCCGCGCCTTCGCCGACGAGGCGCTCTCGGAGAATTCCCGTCGGGCCTACCGCGCCGACTGGCAGCACTACGCGCGCTGGTGCAGCGGCCACGATCTCGCGCCCCTCCCCGCGGGTCCCGAGCAGGTGGCGAGCTACCTCACCTCCATGGCCGAGACCCACAAGCGCGCGACGATCGAGCGTCGGCTCGTCACGATCGGTCAGGCGCACAAGCTCCAGGGGTTGCCGTGGATCCCGGCCCATCCGGCCGTCCGGGCGGCGCTGCGCGGGATGTTCCGGCGCTACGGCAGGCCGAAGAAGCAGGCCGCCGCGCTCGGCGTGCCCGAAACGCTCCGGATCGTCGCCGCCTGCGAAGGGACGGTGGCCGCGCTCCGGGACCGCGCCCTGTTCCTGTTGAGCTTCGCCGGCGCGTTCCGGCGCTCCGAGGTCGCGCGGATCCGCCGCGAAGATCTCGCGTTCCGGGACGGCGCCGTCGATGTCTTCCTGCCGCATTCGAAAGGTGATCAGGACGGCGAGGGCACGGTCGTGACCGTCCTGGCGGGCGGGAGCCCCGCGACCTGTCCGGTTGCCGCGCTCCGGCGCTGGCTGCAGGCGGCGCCGGCCGACGGCTACGTCTTCCGTGCCGTCCGGGCGGACGGCACCGTGATGGACGACGGGCTGCATCCGGACTCGGTGGGCCGCATCGTTCAGAAGCGCGCGGCGGAAGCCGGCCTCGTCGCCGGACCCCGCGAGCGCATCTCCGCCCACGGGTTCCGCGCGGGCTTCATCACCGAGGCGTACAGGCGCGGATCGCGCGACGAGGAGATCATGGCGCATTCCCGCCACCGGGATCTCAAGACGATGCGGGGCTACGTCCGCCGGGCCAAGCTCGCCGACGCGCATCCGGGCCGCAACCTCGGCCTCTAGCGCCGGGGCGGCGCGTCAGACCGTCGGGAAGCCCGCGGTCGCCGCCGCGGCGGCCGTCGACCGTTTCACGGCAGGGAATGGTGACTTGCGACGACTCGCTGTTCCGGAGCGCGCCGCGTCCCTGCATCATGGTCGCGCCGTCGGGTTCGCGCGTCCGATCCGCGGCCCGGCCAGGCGGATCGCCGTCCCGCACGGTGGTCGCGCCGTCCGACCCGGCGGTGACGATCCCGACGCATGCCGTCCCGCCAGGATGAGGCACGCCATGACGCGACACAGGCACGGAGACGAGATGACGGGGCGCGGACCGGCCCGCGCGACGCGGCGGCGTGTGCTCGCCGGCGGCGTGCTGGCGACGGGCGCGGCGGCGTCGGGCACCGTGCGGGCGGAGGTCCACCCCGCGCGGGCCGGAGAGGTCCGCCACGGCACGGTCCGGGCCGACGGCGTGGACGTCTTCTACCGGGAGGCCGGTCGCCCCGACGCCCCGGTCATCCTGCTGCTGCACGGCTTCGCCAACTCGTCCTTCTACTTCCGGCACCTCATGCCCAAGCTGGCCGATCGCTTCCGCCTGATCGCGCCGGACCTGCCCGCCTTCGGGTTCACGCACGTCCCGGAGGATCGCGCCTACGTCTACGACTTCGCGTCGCTGTCGCGCACGACGGAGGCGTTCGTCGGCGCGCTCGGCCTCGACCGCTACATCCTCTACACGTTCGATTACGGGGCGCCGGTCGGATGGGATCTGGCGCTCGCCCATCCTGACCGCGTCGCCGGCATCGTGTCCCAGAACGGCAACGCCTATCTCGACGGGCTCGGCGACGCGGCCTGGGCGCCGCTGCGGGCCTACTGGGCCGCGCCGAACGCGGCCGCCGTCGCGGCGATCCGCGCCCGCATGACCCTCGACGGCGTCAGGGCCGCCTACGTCCAGGGTGTGCCCGACCCGTCCCGCATCGAGCCCGAGGCCTACACGCTCGACGCGGCCATCCTGGCGCGGCCGGGCAATGCCGACCGGCAGGTCACGCTCAAGCTCGACTACAAGCGCAATCTCGAGCGTTACCCGCTGATCCAGGCCTTCTTCCGCGCCCGCCGCCCGAAGCTCCTCGCCGTCTGGGGGCGCAACGACGCGTTCTTCATCCCGCCCGGAGCCGAGGCGTTCCGGCGCGACATCCCGGAGGCCCGCGTCACCTTCCTCGACACCGGGCACTTCGCCCTGGAGACGGACGGCGACGCGATCGCGGAGGAGATCCGGCGCTTCTTCTGACCCTCTCCACCGGGCATGGCGCGGACCGGATCGGACCGCCGCATCCGACACTATCCCCGGCCTGATCGTGACCCTACGGTCGCGGACCTGGATCACGGAGATCGGGCGGGTCGCGCCCGTCGCAAGGGAGATCGCGGTGCCGCAACCCCAGTCCGCCTCGTCGGCCATGCTGTTCCACATGGTCTCCGGAGGGCCGCAGCCGGTCGCCCCCTTCAGCCACGCGGTCGAGGTCGACGGCTTCGTCTTCGTCACGGGTCAGATGCCCGACACGCCGGACAGGCCCGGCGTCCTGCCCGACGGGATCGAGGCGCAGACCCGCAACGTGATGGCCAATCTCGCGACGGTCCTGGCCGGCCTCGGCCTCGGCCTCGAGAACGTCGTCGTCGCGCGCGCGTTCCTGACCGAGTTCAAGCGCGACTACGCCGCCTTCAACGCCACCTACAGATCCTTCTTCCCGCCCGACCGGCTGCCGGCCCGCACCTGCGTGGGCACGACCGGGCTCGCCTACGACGCCCTGGTCGAGATCGACCTGATCGCCCACCGCGGCGGCGCGACGTCGCCGTCGTCGGACGCGCGATCGGGCTGAGCCGCGTCCTCCGCGCCCGGGCCGATCGGACGCGTCCGCGCTCAGCCCCGGAGCTGGCCGCCGCCGCGCACGACCAAGCCCAGGCCGACACACGCGGCGGTCAGGCCGAACACGACGACGTAGAGATGGTCGACCTGCAGTCCGGCAGCCGGGTAGTAGGCCGACCTCATCCATTCCGCGACCTGCAGGGCCGGATTGAACTTGGCCCAGTAGTACAGCCGTTCCGGCAAGTAGCTCGGCAGGAAGAGGACGCCGCTGGACACGTACAGGACGATGCTGAACAGGGCGTAGCCGATCAGCCATCCGGGGAAGAAGCCGATGATCGCGACGTTGATCGTGCCGATCCCGATCCCGAGCGCGATCGCGGCGAGATAGCCGCCCACCGCCGTCAGCGGGTCCGCCGGGACCGGGTCCGTGCCGAGCGCGACCAGGACACCGCTCACGACCAGCAGGGCCAGGAAGCCGGTCACGATCTCGACGAGCACGCGGGAGAACACCAGGTCGAACAGCCTGACCTGCGGGTAGTAGGTCAGCGGCCGGTTGACGATCACGGACTTCATGACTTCGCGCGAGATGTACTGGAAGACGAGCACGGGCACGGCGCCCGTCGCGAAGAACAGGGCCCTGTCGTCGCCGAGCGGCGCGGGCAGCTTCTGAACCGTGTAGATCGTGATCAGCACGAAGACGTGCACGCACGGCCAGAGAACGACGACCCCGTAGCCCCACATCGACGCGCCGAAGCGGGTGCGCATGTCGCGCAGCATCAGCGCGTGCAGGACGTGGAGGTAGGCCTCGACCGCGTTCCTCCGCGGCTTCACGCTCGTTCGCGCGCCCATGGACCATGGCCTCTGCTGTCCGACGGCGATCGGGAGGGGATGGCGGTGCGGATGTCCGGAGGGGCAGGGCCGATGATCGAGGTCGGATCCGCCCGGCCGCACCGGCGCCTAGGCGGCGCGCGCCCGCGACGCGTCCCGCAGGCGCGTCGCCGTCAGCCAGGCCGCGGAGACGAGGAAGTAGAAGGCGCCGAACGCCGCGTAGGGCGCGACATCCACGATCCCGGGGACCGCGGCGCCGGCCGCCTGCCGGATGAAGAAGCCGCCGGCGAGCGCCGATTGCGCGCCGCTCAGGACCATGGCCCACTGGGCGCCGGCCCGCCAGCGGCGCGCGCCGGTGAGAAGCTGGAGCAGTCCCGAGAGGATGGCCCAGGCGCCGAACACCGCGAGCACCGCGTTCGGGCCCCGTCCGAGGGCGACCGCGACCGCGATCGCGGTCGCCGCGCTGATCGCCGCGTTGAGGGCCTGGCTGGGACTGCCCGCGAGGCCGCCGTTGCGCCGGGCGTCGGCCAGGTTGGCGAGCGCGTCCCAGGCGGGATAGGCGACCAGGAGCGTCGCGGCGACCGCCGGCATGCCTCGCCCGAGGCCGAGCGCGGCGGCCACCCAGGCGGCGGCGACGCCGGCACGCACGAAGTAGTAGGCGGTGAGCCAGGGCAAGGCAGGACCGCGATCGCGCTGCGGGTCGGTTCTCATCGTCGGCTCCTTCGTGTACTGAGCGCGGCTCGACGGACCGGATCTATTCGTGAACAAGGCAGATGGACACGATAGATGCCGATTTATAGCTTCGTAGATCCGGACGCGCCGAGCGAATACGCGCTTCGATGGGCCCACGTTTAGGATCGGGAGCCGGGGCCAGCCATGTCGGAAACGCTGGAAAACTTGACCGATCTTCCGGAGGGCGGGCCGCGCAGCGCCGCGTCCGGCGACCTGCTGTCCCACGTGCTCGCGCAGATCCGCCTCACCGGGGACCGCGTCGAGTCCCGGCCGGTCGCGCCGGGCGAGCGCCTGGATCTGGATGCCGGCGCCGGCCACGTCCTCGTGGTGATCGCGGGCGCCCTCATCCTCGAAGGCGACGGCGAGTCCCTCGCTCTCGGCGCCGGCGACCTGCTGTTCCTGCCCCGCGGCCTCGGAACCGGGCGGTTGGTCGCCGCCGAGGGCGCGGACGTCGTCGCCTGCCGGTTCTGGTTCGATCCCTACAGTCTCCGCAGCATGATCGCGCTCCTGCCGAAGCAGATCTGCATCCGGCGCGAGGAGGGCGCCGGATGGCTCGACGGCCTCGTGCATTTCCTGCTGGTCGAGACGACCGACGCCGAACCCGGCGCGGCCCTGATGATCTCGCGCATCATCGACCTCGCGGTCATCCGCACGCTGCGGACCTGGGTTCATCTCGGCCGGACATCGGGGTGGCTGGCCGGCCTGGCCGATCCCCGCATCGCCCGCGCCCTCAAGGTCATGCACGAGAGGCCGCTGCAGCGCTGGAGCGTGGAGGCCCTGTCGGACGTCGCCGGCATGTCGCGGTCGAGCTTCTGCGAGCGGTTCAACGCGCTCGTCGGTCGCTCACCCCTGCGCTACCAGAACGAGTGGCGCCTGAACCTCGCGCGGGACATGCTCGCCGCAGGCGACGCCCGCGTCGGCGAGATCGGGCTGCGCGTCGGATACGAGTCGGAGGCGGCGTTCAGCCGGGCCTACAAGGCGCTGTTCGGCCACTCGCCCCGGGAGGCGACCGGTCGCGCCGCCGGGGCGCGGTCGGAAAGCTGAGTTCCGGCGCTCCGGCAGGCTCCGCCCGGGCCGATGCCGGCCGATCCCGTGTCAGCTCCCGCGATAGGTGGAGTAGCTCCACGGCGTGATGAGCAGCGGGACGTGATACTTGGCGTCCGGGTCCGAGACGCAGAAGCGCACCGGCACGCGGTCGAGGAACGGCCGCTCGGCGCCGGCACCCGTCCCGGCGAAATAGGCGCCGACGGCGAAGACGAGCTCGTAGGTCCCGGGCGTCAGGGCGTCGCCCGCGAGCAGGGGGGCGTCGGTCCGCCCGTCGCCGTTGGTCGTGGCCGACGCGACGGTCTCCCCGGTGCCGTCCCCGCTGCCGTCCCCGGCGAGGCGCCGGAGCTCGACGGTGACCCCGGCCGCCGGCTTGCCGGCGGCCGTGTCGAGGACGTGTGTCGAAAGATGGCCCATCGGCGTCCTCCCGGACGGAAAGGCCCGCGCCCGCGGCCCGAGGCGGGCGAAGGTCTGTCGGGCCGAAGGAGACGGTGGAGACGAGCACGGGGCGGGGGGCTCGGACAACCCGAAAAGCGTCCGGCATTTCCCGAATGATTTTGAAGGTCCTTGGCGCCGCGGCGGGTCGCTGCCGGCCGCGGTTCGGGGCACACCCGGGGTCGCGGCTCGGGCCGAACCACGAGCCGACATCGAGGCCGAACCCGGCCCCACGACAGATCGCGGAGGATCCGTCCCATGTATCCGATCCTGCACGAATGGGGCGGGTTCCTCATTCGATGGACCCACGTCGTCGCCGCGATCGCCTGGATCGGCGCGTCGTTCTACTTCATGCATCTCGACGCCAGCTTGCGCGCCATTCCGGCAATCCCGACCGGCAAGGGCGGCGAGGCCTGGGAGGTGCACGGCGGCGGCTTCTACCAGGTGCGCAAGTATCTCGTCGCGCCCGACCGGATGCCGGAGCACCTGATCTGGCACAAATGGCAATCCTACGCGACCTGGCTGTCGGGCTTCTCGCTGCTGTGCTGGGTCTATTACGGTCAGGCCGACCTCTACCTGATCGATCCGGCGGTCCGCGTGATCACGCCGATGACCGGGGCGGCCATCGGCCTCGGCGCCCTCGCCCTCGGCTGGCTGATCTATGACGGGTTCAACCGCTCGCCCCTGGCCAACCGGCCGCCGCTGCTCGCGGCCGCCGTGTTCCTCACGGTCGTCGCCTTCGCGTACGGCTTCCAGCAGGTCTTCTCCGGCCGGGCCGCGATGCTGCACACGGGCGCGGTGATCGCGACCTGGATGACCGGCAACGTGTTCTTCGTCATCATGCCCAACCAGCGCAAGGCGATCGCCGAGCTGGTCGCGGGCCGGGTCCCGAACCCCGCCTGGGGCAAGCAGGCGAAGAACCGCTCGTCCCACAACAACTACCTGACGCTGCCGGTGCTGTTCTTCATGCTGTCCGGCCACTACCCGATGGCGTGGTCCTCGCCCTACAGCTGGACCATCGTCGGCCTCGTGGTGATCGCGGGCGGCGTCGTCCGCCACTACTTCAACGTGCGCAACGCCGGTGGGGGCGACCGCTGGTGGACCTGGGGCGTCGCGACGGCCTGTGTGGCGGTGGCGGTCGCGATCAGCGTCGCCTCGTCGCCGGGCGCCCGCGAGCAAATCGGCCTGTCGACCGCCGCCGAGGCGGCCCCGGCTCCGGCCCCGGCGATCAGCCTCGCGGCGGCCGGGGCGGGCGCGCTCGAGGGCCCCGCGGTCGACGACGCCGTGATGGCCGTGGTCGGGACGCGCTGCGCCATGTGCCACGCCGCCGAGCCCCTGTGGCCGGGCCTGACGAGCCCGCCCAAGGGCGTGCTCCTCGACAGTCCCGAGCACGTCGCGCGCTTCGCGCCGGCCATCCGCCTGCAGGCCGTCCTGACGCACGCGATGCCGCCGAACAACATCACCGACATGCAGCCCGAGGAGCGCGCGGCGCTCGCCCGGTGGCTCGCCGCGCGATAACCGTCGGACCCCGCTTCCGCGCCAACGCAGGATCCCGCCCGTGACCGCACCGGATACAGACGGCCCCCCGCGCGACTTCGTCGGCTACGGCGAGGCGCCGCCCGACGCCCGCTGGCCCGGCGGCGCCCGCGTCGCCGTCCAGTTCGTGCTGAACTACGAGGAGGGCGGCGAGCGCTCCGTCCTCGACGGCGACCCCCACGCCGAGATCTTCCTCTCCGAGATCGCCGGGGCCACGCCCTTCCCCGCGCGGCACATGAGCATGGAGAGCCTCTACGAGTACGGCGCGCGCGCGGGCGTCTGGCGGATCCTGCGCCTGTTCCGCGAGCGCGGCGTGCCCCTCACGGTCTTCGGCGTCGCGCAGGCGCTCGCCCGCAATCCGGCCGCCGTGGAGGCCTTTCTCCGCGACGGCCACGAGATCGCCGGCCACGGCTGGCGCTGGCTGCCCTACCAAGACGTCCCGGAGGCGATCGAGCGGGAGCACCTCGCCCGCGCGGTCGAGACGATCCGGAGCCTGACCGGCGAGACGCCGCTCGGCTGGTACACCGGCCGCGACAGCCCGAACACCCGGCGGCTCGTGGTCGAGCAGGGCGGATTCCTCTACGATTCGGACAGCTACGCCGACGACCTGCCCTACTGGGTCCGCGTCGCCGGCCGGGACCACCTCGTGGTGCCCTACACCCTCGACACCAACGACATGCGCTTCTCGATCCCCGGCGGCTTCCCGTCGGGCGAGCAGTTCTTCGCGCACCTGCGCGACGCCTTCGACTGCCTCTACGAGGAGGGGGCGACCGCCCCGAAGATGCTGTCGATCGGGCTGCATTGCCGCCTCGTCGGACGTCCCGCCCGCCTGCCGGCCCTTGCCCGGTTCCTCGACCACGTCCTGGCCCATCCCGACGTCTGGGTGACCCGGCGGATCGACATCGCCCGGCACTGGGCGGCCCACCATCCTCCCGGCGCCCCGGCGGCGGGACCGACCCCGGAGAGGACAGGTCCGTGATCACCATCGCCGCGCTCAACGCGCTCGCGCGCGACGCCTTCGTGGACCTCCTCGCCGAGGTCTACGAGCATTCCCCCTGGGTCCCCGAGGCGGCCTTCGACCGCGGGCCCTTCGCGGCGCGCGCGGACCTGCACGCGGCGATGGAGGCGACGGTGGCCGGCGCCGACCGGGTCCGCCAGCTCGCCCTGCTGCGGGCGCATCCCGAACTCGCCGGGCGGGCCGCCCAGCGCGGCGAGCTCACCGCGCATTCCAGCCGCGAGCAGGCGGGAAGCGGATTGCTGGGCGGCCCCTCCCCCGCGGTGGCGCGGCTGCAGGACCTCAACCGGGCCTACGCCGAGCGCTTCGGCTTCCCGTTCATCATCGCCGTCCGGGGCCTCGACCGCGACGCGATCCTCGCCCGGCTGGAGCAGCGGCTCGGCAACCCGCCGGAGACCGAGCGGGACGAGGCCCTGCGGCAGGTCGGACGGATCGCCGCCCTGCGCCTGGAGGCCCTCGTCGCGGCCTGAGGCGCCGGCGTCAGACGGCCCGGCCGCCGACCAGGGCGAGCTGCTCGCTCACGTGCTGGCGCAGGGCCTCGTGCGTCATGTCGACGAAGGTCTTGGTCCGGGCCGACAGCATCTTGCGGGACGGGTAGAGCAGGCCGAGCGTCACGCTGGTCGGCGGGGTGTGCTCCAGGACCGGGACGAGACGGCCCTCGGCGAGGTGCGCCGCGACCTCGAACAGCGGCTTCAGGACGATGCCCTCGCCGGCCAGCGCCCAGGCGGTGAGCGTGTCGCCGTCGTCGGCGTCGATGTGCCCCGAGACCGGCAGGGTCACGGTCTCCTGGCCGTCGACCAGGGTCCAGCGGAACTGCTCGGCGCCGGGATAGCGCAGCAGCAGGCAATCGTGCTGCAGCAGGTCCGCCGGCTCGGCGGGCGCGGGGTGCCCGGCCAGGTAGGCCGGCGCCGCGCACAGGACCCGCTCGATCTCCGCGACCTTCCGCAGGGTGAAGGTGGAATCGCGCATCTGCGACAGGCGGACCGCGACGTCGACCGCCTCCTGCACGAGGTCGAGGAGGTGCTCCGACAGGCGCAGGCGGACATCGGTCTCGCCGTGGCGGGCGCGGAAGCGCGGCACGAGCGGCGCGACGACCCGGCGGCCGAGGCCGAGCGGCGCCGTCACCTTCAGCACCCCGCGCGGCACCGCGCCCGCGGTCTCGACGCTCTTCTCCGCCTGCTCGACCGCGGCGGTGATGTCGAGGCAGCGGTCGTAGAAGATCCGGCCGGCCTCCGTGAGGCTCATGCGCCGCGTCGTCCGGGTGAGCAGGAGGCAGCCGAGATGCTCCTCCAGGGTCTGGATCCGGTAGCTCACCACCGACGGTGACAGCCGCAGCGAGCGGCCGGCGGCCGAGAAGCTCCCCGTCTCCGCCGAGCGCAGGAAGATGCGGATGCTCTCCAGGGAAATCATGGGCGGGGATCGTCAGGAGCAGTTCGGAACTGTCAACGGACTGTCCCGACATTTTGAACTCGGCGTCCGACCCGATCATCCCCCGCGGCGTGACGCTTCGGTCGGTGCAGCCCGCTCCGTCATTGCGAGCGCAGCGAAGCAACCCAGGGCTGCAGGACATCGGGGAACGTGGTGCCGGCTGGATTGCTTCGCTCCGCTCGCAACGACGGCGGAACCGATCTGATCAACCGAAACGGCATCAGAAGACGTGGAACGCGACGCCGGCGAGGAAGCTCTTCTCCTCGGTGCCCACGAAGGTCGCGGTCTCGACGTTCCCGAACTTGTTGTGCCAGTACTGGAACCCGACGAAGACATCGACCCGGTTGGGCTGATCGTAGACGAGCTTGCCGAGATCGAGCACGAGGTTGGTGCGCGACAGGAATTCGAGCCCGCGGGGCGGGTTGAAGGCGTAGGCGGCCGGGTTGCTCACGCCCCGCCCCTTCGGCAGCACGATGTTGTTGAAGCCGACGAGGCTGAGCGGCAGCCCCGTGAAGGTCAGGGGAAAGTTGTAGACCAGCTCGAATTCCGGGACCGTGTCGAAGCTCTGGTCGCGGTCCGGCTGGAGATTGAACCCGTTCCGGTTCCACTCCTTGTAGGCTTGCACGGAGAGGTTGAGAAAGCCCGCCGGCACGTCGAAGGCGAAGTTCAGGCCGCCGACGATGTCGCGCTTCTTCGAGCCGAAGGCGTCGTTCTGGGCGTTGGCGTCGAAGCCGAAGGCGAGCGACACCTCCTTGACGAGGCCGGGAACGGTGAAGGCCTTCGTGCCCGTGAGCGCGTTGAGGCTCAGCGTGCCGCGATACAGCCCGTAGGCTTCGGTGTTGCCGTAATCGGCGAAGAACGGGGCGGCGACGGAGCCCGGCGCGTTGGTGGTGCCGGCCGGGAACTGGGACCCGGACTTGAGGATGTCGAGGGAGAAGAAGTTCGTCCCGTAGGCCCAGGCATCGGCGTGGGAGATATTCAGGATGTGCTTGGGCGCCGCGCGGGAGACGAAGCTGCCGTCGGGGCGCTGGATCTGGATTCCGGGCGAGACGGTGGGGAACTGGTAGCGGTAGCTGATCTGGGTGTCGGCGAAGAGGAAGAACGGGCCGTCCTCCACCACCGTCGTGGCCTCGGGCGCCACCGGCGCCGAGGAGGCCGTTCCGAGGTCCTGCGCCCCCGCCGCGCACGTCATCCCGAGCGGCAGCAGCGCGGCCGCGATCCGACAAGCCATGGTCATGTCCGCCCCCTCCTCCCGGCCGCCTTCAGTGCGAAGCGTCGGCCCGCAAACCCGCGCGCTGGCGCGCGACCTCGTCCGGCGTGACCGCCTGACCCTGCCCGCCCCACTCGGCCCGCATCCAGGTCGCGAGGTCGGCGAGCGCCGCGTCGTCGATCAGGGCGGCGAAGGGCGGCATGGCCTCCATCCGCTCGTTGCCCGGGAAGCGCTGCGCCGGGAGCCCGACGAGGATCGCCCGCAGGAGACCGCCCGCGCCCGCGACCCGCATCGCGGTGTTCGTCCGCAGCGGTACGGAGACGTGGGGGATCCCCTCCCCCGCCCCGCCGTGGCAGCCGGCGCAGAGGCCGGCGTAGCTGGCCCGACCCCGGGCCGCGACCGCCGCGGGGATGGCCGCGGGGGTGGCCGCGACCGGCGTCTCGGGCTCGGCCGGCAGGGCGTCGCGGTCGAACAGGTAGGCGGAGAGCGCCGTGAGGTCGGCCTCGTCCATGTGCTGCGTCGAGAAATGCACGACGTCGAACATCTGGTGCGTCGCGCCGCCCTGGGCCGAGAGCCCCGTGCGCATGAAGTCGCGCAGGCCGTGCGGGGTGAAGCCCATCCGCGCGAGGCCCGCGGGCGTGATGTCGGGCGCCTCGACGCCCTCGATCGTGGCGCCGCGATAGACGGCGTCCGGGCGCATGGCCTGGATCACGGTGCGCGGCGTGTGGCACTCGCCGCAATGGCCGAGGGCGTCGGCGACGTAGCGGCCCCGGTTCCACAGGGGGGAGCGGCCCGGGTCGGGCGCGGCGACGGTCGCCGGCAGGCTCAGGAGGTTCCAGGCCGCCAGGGTCCAGCGCTGATCGAACGGGAAGGCGAGGGTATTGGCCCTGTTCTCCACCGCGACCGGCGCGCGGGTCATCAGGTAGGCGTAGAGGGCGTCGACATCCTCCGGCGTCAGGCCGCGATACGACGTGTAGGGCATCGCCGGGTAGAGGTGGCGGCCGCCCGGCGCGATCCCGTCGCGCAGGGCCCGGTGGAAGTCGGCGCGGCTCCAGCCGCCGATGCCCTGCGGGCTCGGCGAGATGTTGGTGGCGTGGATCGTGCCGAAGGGCGTCTCCAGGGGCAGTCCCCCCGCCCAGGGGGCGCCGCCCCGGGCGGTGTGGCAGGCGAAGCAGTCGGCCGCGGCGGCGACCTTGGCGCCGCGGGGGGCAAGGCCGCGCACGGCCTCCGCGCTCAGCGGGGTCTCGACGTCGCGCGCGACGACGCTGCGCTCCAGGGCGCCGGAGGCGACGAGGCCGGCCGCCGAGACGGCCACCGCGAGGGCGGCCGCGAGCCCGGCGCCGACGCGCCGGGCGGGGGTGGTGAGGGACGGGATCCGCACGGCGTGCCTCACGCGGTCACCAGACCGGGGGTCGCCAGCACGAGGTCGCGCACCGCCTGATGGTAGCGGACGTAGCCCGTGCAGCGGCAGATGTGGCGGTCGAGGGCCTCGGTGACGACCCGCTCGACCTCGTCGCGGCGGATCGGCTCGCGGCGCAGGCGCTCGATCAGCACGCTCGCCCCGGTGACGAAGCCCGGCGTGCAGTAGCCGCACTGGAAGGCGAAATTCTCGATGAAGGCCTGCTGGACCGGCGAGAGCACGACGGTGCCGTCCGGCGCGGTGCGGGCATGGCCCTCGACGGTGCGGATGCTCCGTCCCTCGAACCAGTGGGCGCCGGTGATGCAGGCGCGGATCTCCCGCGGGCCGGCCGCCTCCTCCAGCATCACCGTGCAGGCGTGGCAGATGCCCTGCCCGCAGCCCATGCGGCTGCCGGTGAGGCCAAGCCACTCGTGCAGGACGTCGAGCAGGCTCGTGCCGACGGGGACGGTGATCGGACCGACCGCCGCGCCGTTCACGCGGAGCGAGAGGTCCTTGATCTCGATGGCGGCGCTCATGCCAGTGCCTCGCGGATGCGCTCGGGCCGGATGGGGAGTTCGTGGAAGCGGTGGCCGATCGCGTGCGCGACGGCGTTGGCCAGCGCCGGGACGACGGCGATCATCACGACCTCGGCGACGCCCTTGGGCGGGTCGGTCTCGGAGAGCGGCGGCAGGATCTCCACCGTCTGGTTCCACGGGGCCACGTCGCGGGCGCGGGGGAGCTCGTAGCGGTTCCAGTTCCACGTGCCGTCGCCGGGGCCGTCCTCGTAGAGGGGCAGCACCTCCTTGAGGGCGTGGCCGATCCCCATGGCGAGGCCGCCCTGCACCTGGCCGGAGACCAGCTCGGGCACGATCTGGCGGCCGCACTCGAGGATCGAGTGGTGGGACAGGATCGTCACGTCGCCGCTGGCGGTGTCGACCGCGACCTCCGCCAGGGTGGCCATCGGCGCGTAGTAGGTCGTGCCGACATTGTTGCGCTGGGTCGGCGGGTAGAAGACCGCCGCGCGGGGCACGAAGTGCCAGCCCGCATCCGCCATCAGGGCGCGGCGCTCGGGCGGGGCCCCGGCGCCGTAGCGCACCGCCAGGGCGTCGATCGGCAGGCGTGTCCGGCCCGTTCCGGGCAGGTCGAACTCGGCCTCGGCCCATTGCCAGCGGTTGAAGGTGTGGAGGGTCACGCCCACCGGCAGCCCGAGCCGGTGCGCCTCGGCGGCCACCGCCTCCAGGGACAGCGGCGGCAGGCCGCCGCCCAGCACTTGCCCGTCCACCAGCCGCAGCTCATCGCGGGCGACCACGTGGTAGGAGGCCAGCGCCCCGCCGCCGCCGCCCCGCGCCCAGAGCGCGCGGGCGGCGGGCCAGACGGCGTGGTCGACGAGGAACCGCGCGGCCGTCCGGGTGGCGTGGCCGAGGTAGTAGGCGGAGTTGGTCGCGCTCATCGGCGAGGTGAAGCGCGGGGTCCAGCGGGGGTTCTGCGCCCGGCGGTCCTCCTCTTCCTGGGACGTCGTGTAGGGCTGGTCGGAGGTCTCCAGCGGCATCTCGGGCCAGCGCACCACGCCGAACGCGGTCTCCGAAGGCACCCGGCCGAGGATCTCGGCCACCATGACCGCCTGCGAGGTGGTGACGCCCGGGCCCATCTCGTGGGCGACGTGGCGCAGGCTCAGGCGGCCCCGCGGGTCGAGCTCCAGCGAGGCGACCGCCGCCTCGGCGCCCGTACCGTAATCCTTGTGCACCTGCGCGAAGCCGACGCCGTAGCGGCGGCCGGGATGGGCGGCCTCGTAGGCGGCCTTGCGCGCCGCCCGGTCCCGCCAGAGCGGGTGCGCGGCGGCCTTCGTCAGGATCTCCGCGTTGCGCAGCGCCCCGGCCGGGACCGCGCCCTGGCTGTTGCGCTGGCCCGAGCGGAGCACGTTGCGCAGGCGCAGGTCGATCGCGTCGATGTCCAGGAGCGCCGCCGCCTCGTCGACCATCATCTCGGTGGCCGACATGGTCTGGAGCGTGCCGAAGCCCCGGGTCGATCCGGCCTCCACGGCCCGCGAGGCCAGGGCGATCGCCTGGAAGTCGCTCTTCGGCAGGTAGTAGATCGACTGCGCCGCGGTGGCGCCGACGAAGGAGACCGCGACGGAGTAGTTGGGGCGCCCGCCGCCGTCGCAGGCGAAGCGCCCGGTCATGGCCCGGAACCGGCCGCTGGCCCGGTCCACCAGCAGGACGTTGTCCATGCGGAAGGCGTGGCGCTTCAGCCCGTTCTGGAACTGCTCGAACCGGTCGTTGGCGAGGCGCACCGGCCGGCCGCCCGCGTAGAGCGCGGCCACGACGCAGAGGAACGGGAAGATGTGGTGGTCCTTCGTCCCGTACCCGACCGTGTAGCCGACCTTGAGATCGACCTCCCTGAGCGGGAACCGGGATTTCGAGACCAGCGCGGCGGCGGCCTCGGCCACGTCGTAGGGCGACTGCGTCGCCATCATCAGGCGCAGCGTGCCGGTGTCCGGATCGTACCAGACGTTGCCGTTGTCGGCCTCCATGGCCGAGGCGTCCGTCGACTGCGACCGGTAGGTCCGCCGCATCACCAGGGCGTCCGCACCGGCGCCGTCGATCTCGGCGGCGATGGCGGCGGCCGCCGCCATGCCCCGGGCGAAGGGGCCGTCGTCGCCGGCCTTCGGCCAGGCGGGCTCGTCGCCGGAGAAGCCGGCGAAGATCGGGGACTGCGCGAACGGCGAGAACCGGTCGGGCGCGTCCGGCGCGTCGCCCTCGATCCGCACCCAGCGCGAGGCGCCGTAATGGGCCGGCGGCCTGGGACCGGTCTCGGCGCCGTACTGCACGACGTCGTCGGCGAAGCGCAGGGCGCGCTTGGCCGCGGCGAAGCGCGGGAAGTCGGCGTAGATCAGGATCGCCACCGGCTGCCCGAGCAGGCGCGGCGTCTCGCCCTGCGGCACGAGGAACCAGTCGCCGAAGAAGTCGGCGTGCGGGACCGAGACCCCGTCCGCCACCAGGTCCTCGTGCCGGACGATCCGGTCCGGCCGCAGGGCGGCCGGGAGCCGCGACAGGTCGATGCCAGTGAAGCGGCGGTCGGCGCGGGTCGCCGCGACAAGGACGGCGTGGGCTTGGCCGTCGGGCCAGCCGGCGAGGTCGCGGGCCCGGTAGTCGCGGGAGAAGGTCTTGGCGCCCGTGACCTTGGCGACGGCGTCGAGGCGGTAGCGGGGCCGGCCCGGCGCGGCCCACGGGGAGCCGGCGGACAGGCCGGTCTCGGCGAGCTGCGCCCGGGCCGGGGGTGCCAGGAAGGAGACCTTCACGGCGACGCCCGCCGCCGCGCCGGCCTGCAGGAAGTGGCGCCGCGAGAGCGCCTTGATGGTCTCGGCCGACATGGCTTCTCCCCTCAGGCCCGGTCCAGGACGGCCGCGTGCGGGAAGGCGGGCTCCCCGTCGGCGACGCGGTGCTCGGCCCCGGCACCGAGACGGTCCGAGTTCAGCAGCAGGTTGAGGACGATCGCCCCGATGGCGCCGAGGGTGATCCCGCTGTGCAGGATCGGCCCGGCCCAGTCCGGCGCCGTGGCGGCGAAGAGCTTCGGCGCCGCCATCGGGATCAGGCTCAGGCCGATGCTGACCGCGACGACGATCTGGTTCCGGCGATCCCCGAGATCGGCGCCGCCCACGATCTTGAGCCCCGCCGCCGCGACCATGCCGAAGATCACGATGCCGGCGCCGCCGAGCACGGCGGGCGGGATCGACGCCACCGCGAAGGCGACCTTGGGCAGGAGGCTGACGCCCAGGATGATGAAGCCCGCCGCGACCGTGACGTAGCGGCTGCGCACCCGCGTCATGTTCACGAGGCCGACGTTCTGGGAGAACGAGGTGTGCGGGAAGGTGTTGAGGCAGCCCGCGATCAGCGTCGAGAGCGAGTCCGCCATCAGGCCGCGGGTCAGGGTCCGCTTGTCCACCGGGCGCCCGACGATGTCGCCCACCGCCAGGAACATGCCGGTCGACTCGACCAGCGTGACCATCATGACGATGCACATCGCCGCCACGGCCGTCAGGTGGAAGGTCGGCCAGCCGAAGTGGAACGGCGTGACGAGGGCGATGAGCGGGCGCTCGGCCAGCCCGTCGAGGCGGAACAGGCCGAGCGGCCAGGCGAGGCACAGGCCCGCGACGAGGCCGATCAGCACGGCGACGTTGGCGACGAAGCCGGTGGCGAAGCGGCTGACCACCAGGATCACCGCCAGGACGAAGGCGGCGACGCCGAGATGGACCGGGGCGCCGAAATCGGCGGCCCCGAAGCCGCCACCCGCCCAGTTGATCCCGACCGGCAGCAGCGTGACGCCGATGATCAGGATGACCGTGCCGGTGACCAGCGGCGGGAAGAAGCTCGCGAGCCTGGAGAAGAACGGCCGGAGCAGCAGGCCGAACACACCCGCCCCGATGGTCGCGCCGAAGATGCCCGGCAGGCCGATCGTCGGGTCCTGCGCCATCGCCACCATCGGGCCGACCGCCGCGAAGCTGACGCCCATGATGACCGGCAGGCGGATGCCGAAGACCCCCAGGCCGAGGGACTGGATCAGGATCGCGATGCCCGTCACCAGCAGGTCGCAGTTGATCAGGTAGGCGACCGTCTCGGTCGGCAGGTTCATCGCCGCGCCGAGGATGAGCGGCGGCGCGACAGCCCCCGCGCTCATCACGAGCACGTGCTGCATGCCGTAGGCGAGGAGCTTGGGAAGGGGCGGGATCGCGTCGACCGCGTCCACCTCGCGCGTTGTCCTGTCGTAAGCCGTCATGGGCGTGTCCTCCGCCAGCCGGGACCTGTCGAGGCGTCGTCCCGTGATGGTGTCGTCGGGGACCCGGCAGCGGTGGCCGGACCTCTTCCGGGTCCGGGCCGCCAGGAGCGGGTGTGGGGCCAGTCGCAGGGCGGGCCGTGGCGGCCCACCCGGGGGCGGGGGAGCGGGCTCTCGGCGGCCGCTCCGGGGTCATGCGCTGCCGACTTGGCTGGCTCTCAAACCTTGCATGGCTGGCCGCGAATGCCATGCCGGGATTTCGGAAGCAGTTTGCGAAAAATCGCCAAGGTGACCGGTGGCGGCTGCCGTATGCTGCGGCCCGCTGACGGCCCCGAGACGGTGCGCCCGGCACGGCGTTCCTGCTGCCAGAGGGCGGCATCTGGCCGTGGGGAGGCGTCGCGGCCCGTTTGGCGCGGCCTCCAGGGCGTACCCGGAGAGACGCGATGACCTCCCTGCTGCTGACGAACGCCGACATCCTGGTGACGATGGACGCGCAGCGCCGGGAGATTCCCGGCGGCGCGGTCTACGTGGAGGACAACCGCATCGTCGCCGTCGGCCCCGCCGCCGAGGTGCCGCAGCGGGCCGACACCGTCCTCGACCTGCGCGGCCACGCGGTGATGCCGGGCCTCGTGAACACCCACCACCACATGTACCAGACGCTCACCCGCGCGGTGCCGGCCGCGCAGGACGCCGAGCTGTTCGGCTGGCTGAAGGCGCTCTACCCGATCTGGGCCCGGCTCACGCCCGAGATGGTCCGCGTCTCGACGCAGACCGCGATGGCGGAGCTGATCCTCTCGGGCTGCACCACGTCGAGCGACCACCTCTACATCTACCCGAACGGTTGCCGGCTCGACGATTCCATCGAGGGTGCCGAGAAGATCGGCATGCGCTTCCACGCCGCCCGCGGCGCGATGAGCGTCGGGGAGAGCGCGGGCGGACTCCCGCCGGACTCGGTCGTCGAGGACGAGACGGCGATCCTCGAAGACACGCGCCGTCTGATCGAGCGCTGGCACGATCCGGAGCGCTTCGCCATGCGCCGGATCGTGGTGGCGCCCTGCTCACCGTTCTCGGTCAGTCGCGGCCTGATGCGCGATGCCGCCGAGCTGGCCCGGCACTACGGCGTCTCGCTCCACACCCACCTCGCGGAGAACGACGACGACGTCCGCTACAGCCTGGAAAAATTCGGGATGACGCCGGCGGAGTACGCCGCCGACCTGGGCTGGACGGGCCCCGACGTGTGGCACGCCCACTGCGTCAAGCTCGACCGCGCCGGCATCGCGCTGTTCGGCCGGACCGGGACCGGGGTGGCGCACTGTCCCTGCTCCAACATGCGCCTCGCCTCGGGCATCGCGCCCGTCCGGCAGATGCGGTGCGCGGGCGTGCCGGTCGGGCTCGGCGTCGACGGCTCGGCCTCCAACGACGGGTCGCACATGCTGGGCGAGGCGCGGCAGGCCATGCTGCTCGCCCGCGTCGGCTTCGGGCCGGCGGCCATGACCGCGCGGGAGGCGCTGGAGATCGCGACGCTCGGCGGCGCGAAGGTGCTGAACCGGGACGATATCGGCGCGCTGGCCCCCGGCATGGCGGCCGACATCGTCGCCTTCGACCTGCGCGGCCTCGGCATGGCGGGGGCGCTGCACGATCCTGTCGCCGCCCTCACCTTCTGCGCGCCGCAGACGGTGGCCTGGAGCGTCATCAACGGGAAGATCGTGGTCCGCGAGGGCCGCCTGACGACCCTCGACACCGGGGCGCTGGCCCGCCGCCACAACGCCCTCGCGGCGGCCCTGGTGCGCGGCGAGGCGTAGGCCGCCCCCTCCCCCGCAGAGGGGCTCGCGGGTCCAGACATCGGGTTCGGCGGGACGGCTCCGGGATCGGGCGCGCGTCCCCATCCGCGTCGATGTCCGCTGGAGAGTTGAGAAAATACTGGCACGCAGAGATGAGGGTGAGAATAATGCCCTCTTAAAACTTCTTCGATCGATCATCTCTGCGCGACCGTCTTTGCGAGCGGAGCGAAGCAACCCAGAGCAGCGCAACGCCTGTAAAGGTCGCGCGACCCTGGGTCACTTCGCTTTGCTCGTGATGACGGCGAGGAATGCGTCAACCGAAGCATTCGGCCTGAAACGTATTGCCCTCGGGCTGCGCCCGTCAGAAACCCACCTCCGTCGCCAGCCCCTTGGCCACCGCGCGGTCGACCGCCACCGCGGCGACCGCGAGGTCCTGCAGCCCGACCCCGGTGCCGTCGAAGACGGTGATCTCGGACTCCGACACGCGGCCGGGGTGATCGCCGTTGATCACCGCCCCGATCTCCACGATGGAATCCGCGGCGAGGAGCCCCCGTGCGATCGCGTGCTGCGCCTCGCCGATGCTGACCGACTGCGCGACCTCGTCGGTGAACACCGTGGCGGCGGCGAGCAGTTCGGCCTCCACCTCCTGCTTGCCGCGCGTGTCCGTCCCCATGCAGGCGAGGTGCGTGCCCGGCCGGACCTGCACGGCCTTCAGGATCGGCGCGAACGAGGACGTGATCGTCACGACGACGTCGGCCTCGGACCCGAGCCGGTCGAGGTCGACCGCCTCGAACCCCACGCCGTGCTCCCGCGCCACCGCCTCCATCCGGCCGAACATGCCGGGATGCAGGTTCCACGCGAGGACCCGCTCGAACGGCCGCTGCGCCAGCGCGGCGCGCAGCTGGAACGCCGACTGGTGGCCCGCGCCGATCATGCCCAGCACCCGCGCATCTTTGCGGGCGAGGTGCCGGACGGAGATGGCGCAGGCCGCGGCCGTGCGCAGCGCGGTGAGGAGGTTCCCTCCGACGACGGCCCGGCAGCGGCCGGTATCGGCGTCGAACAGGAACACCGTCGACTGGTGGTTGGTCAGGCCCTTCGCGGCGTTGCCGGGCCAGAAGCCGCCGGCCTTGAGGCCGAGCGCGAGGCTGTCCCGGTCGAAGCCCGACTTGAAGCCGTAGAGCGCGTCGGCGTGGCCGATGGCTTCCCGGACGACCGGGAAGTTGCCGGCTCGCCGCCGCGCCATGGAGGCGAAGACCTGTTCGACGGCGGTAAAGCACTCCGCCTCGGTCAACAGCCCGTCGATCGCGTGCTCGGGAACGATGATCATCGCGGATGTGTCCTCAATTCGTGAGCCGGCATGTCGCCCCCGTCATCGCGGGCGTCGCGAAGCGACCCAGGGCAGCGGGCCCCGTCGAGGCGCGTCCCCGGATCGCTGCGCCGCGCTCGCGATGACGGACGGTGTGCAGGGTGCCTCAGTAGGCCTTGCCGCGGGCCGAGACCGGCCAGAGCGTCTCGACCCGGCCGTTGCGGACGCCGACATACCAGTCGTGGACGTTGCAGGTCGGATCGCAGTGGCCGGGGACGAGGCGCAGACGGTCGTTGACCTTCAGCCGGCCCTCGGGATCCTCGATCACCCCGTGCTCGTCGGAGCACTTGATGTATTTCACGTCGTCGCGGCCGAAGACGAAGGGCAGGCCCGAATCGACCGACTGCACCTTAAGTCCCGCGTCGCAGATCGCCTTGTCGGCCTTGGCGTGGCTCATCACGCTGGTGAGGATGAACAGGGCGTTCTGCCACTCGCCCGCGTCGATGCGCTTTCCGTCCCGGTCGCGGATACGCCCATAATCGGCATCCATGAACGCGTAGCTGCCGCATTGCAGCTCGTTGTAGACGCCGGATCCCGCCTCGAAATAGTAGCTGCCGGTGCCGCCGCCGCTGACGAGCTCCGGCTCGAGGCCCTCCCGGTTCAGCGCCGCGACGGCGTCGCGCACCTGGGCGATGGCCGCGTCGAGCTTGGCACGCCGCTCCTCGTAGCCGTCGATGTGCTGCATGGCGCCCTGGTAGGCCTGGAGGCCCGCGAAGCGCAGGTTCGGCGCGGCCGCGACGGCCCGGGCGATCGCCACCACCTCGGGGGTCGTCCGCACGCCGCAGCGGCCGGCGCCGCAATCGATCTCGACGAAGCAGTCGAGCTGCGTGCCGTGCCGCTGCACCGCCGCCGAGAGGTCGGCGACGTTCGCCACGTCGTCGAGGCAGACGATGATGCGGGCACCGTGCAGCGGCAGCCGCGCCAGACGGTCGATCTTGCCCGGGTCGCGCACCTGGTTCGAGACCAGGATATCCTTGATGCCCGCGCGGGCGAAGACTTCCGCCTCCGAGACCTTCTGGCAGCAGACGCCGCAGGCGCCGCCGAGGCTCTGCTGGAGCTTCAGGATGTCGACGGACTTGTGCATCTTGCCGTGGGCGCGGTGGCGCATCCCGTGCGCCTTGGCGTAGTCGCCCATCTTGCGGATGTTGCCTTCCAGCGCGTCGAGATCGACGATCAGGCAGGGCGTCTGGATCTCGTCCTCGCGCATGCCGGGCAGCGCGGGGACGTCGAAGCCGACTTCGAGATCGGCGGATCGGGCGTTCATGTGCATCGTGGGCCTCCCGTTATTGCCAGGGCAGCGCGTCGAGATCGACGTTCCCGCCCGTGATGATCACGCCCACCCGCTTGTTCGCGAAGACGGGGCGATTCTTCAGCACTGCCGCCAGGGCGACGGCGCTGGACGGCTCCATGACGATCTTCAGCCGCTTCCAGATCAGCTGCATCGCCGCGACGATCTCGGCCTCGGAGACCGTGAGGATATCCGCGACGTGGTGGCGGACGAAGTGCCAGGTGAGGTCCTTCAGCGGCACCTTCAGGCCGTCCGCGACCGTCACCGGCGCGTCGTCGGCGATGATCCGTCCGGCCTTCAGGCTGCGATGGGCGTCGTCGGCCTGCTCGGGCTCCGCCGCGTAGACGGCGATGTGCGGGGCGAGCCCGGCCAGCGTGAGGCAGGTGCCCGATACCATGCCGCCGCCGCCGATCGGGGCGATCACCGCGTCGAGATCCGGGACCTGCGCGATCAGCTCGCGGGCGCAGGTCGCCTGCCCGGCGATGACGCGGGGATCGTTGTAGGGATGCACGAACTCCGCACCGGTCTCGGCGACGACCTCGGCGAACACGGCCTCGCGCGATGAGGTGGACGGCTCGCACTCCACCACCCGGCCGCCGTAGCCGCGCACGGCGTCCTTCTTCGCCTGGGGCGCGGTGCGCGGCATCACCACCGTGCAGGGGATGCCGCGCCGGCCCGCCGCGTAGGACAGGCAGGTGCCGTGGTTGCCCGACGAGTGGGTCGCCACGCCCCGGGCAGCCTGCGCGTCGGTGAGGCTGAAGACGGCGTTCGAGGCGCCCCGCGCCTTGAAGGCGCCGGCCTTCTGCAGGTTCTCGCACTTGAAGAACAGCTGCGCGCCGGCCGCTTCGTCGATGATCCGCGAGGTCAGGACCGGCGTCTCGTGGATGTAGGGCCGGATGCGCTCGTGCGCGGCCAGGACGTCGTCGAGGGTGGGCGTGATCAGGGCGCTTTCCATGGCGCTCCCCTCAGGCGGCGGCGCGCAGGGCGGCGGCCGGGGCGCGGCGGTACACCGCCTGCGCGGCCGCGACCCCCGATCCCAGCGCGATGCGCAGGCCGAGATCGACCATCGCCATCTCGGCGGCGGCGATCCCCGACAGCGCCATCACGTCCGTGAGGCTGCCGAGGTGGCCGATGCGGAAGACCTTCCCGGCGACCTCACCGAGGCCCACCCCGAAGGCGACGTCGTAGTGGCGCGCCGCGTGGGTGACGATCCGCGTGGCGTCGAAGCCCTCCGGGGTGCGGATCGCGCTCACCGTGTCCGAGTAGAGGTCCGGGCGCGCGGCGCAGAGTTCCAGGCCCCAGGCGGCGACGGCGGCGCGGATCCCGTCCGCGATGCGGCGGTGCCGGGCGAAGACGGTCTCGAGCCCCTCGGCCAGGAGCAGTTCCGTCGACAGCTTCAGGCCGTTCAGGAGGCCGACCGCCGGCGTGTAGGGATAGGCGCCGTTCGGGTAACCCTTCGCCATGTCGCGGATGTCGAAATAGGTCCGCGGCAGCGTCGCCGTCGCCGTGGCGGCCATGGCCTTGGGCGAGAACGCCACGATGGCGAGACCCGCGGGCAGCATGAAGCCCTTCTGCGAGCCCGTCACGGCGACATCGATGCCCCACTCGTCCATGCGGAAATCCATGGACGCGATCGAGCTGACGCCGTCGACCAGCAGCAGGGCCGGGTGGTTGCTGGCATCCAGCGCGCGGCGCACGGCGGCGACGTCCGAGCGGACACCGGTCGCCGTCTCGTTGTGCGTGACGAGCACGGCCCGGATGCGGTGCGCCTTGTCGGCCGCGAGGGCCTCGGCGAAGCGATCCGCCGGAAGCCCCTCGCCCCACGGGGCCTCGATGACCCGGACATCGAGGCCGTGGCGGCGGGTCATGTCGATCCAGCGGTGGCTGAACATGCCGTGGCGCGCCGCCAGCACCGTGTCGCCGGCGCTGAGCGTGTTGGAGAGCGCGGTCTCCCAGCCGCCCGTCGCCGTCGACGGGAAGATGAACACCTCGGCGTCCTCGCTCTTCAGGACCTTCTTCACGCCGGCGAGCGCCGGATGAAGGATCTGCGCGAAGAGCGGCGACCGGTGATCCAGCGTCGGCATGTCGGCCGCGCGGCGAAGCACTTCCGGCATATTGGTCGGGCCGGGAATGAAGACGGGATTCTGTGCGAACATCGGCGGCGCTCTCCTCCAATACGGGAACGATAGCACCGCCGACACCGTATTGATATTTTCTTGAAAAACTTTTTCATCGACGAGTGAAGCGCAAAAAGACACGCTGTGGCAACGTCTTACCTTTTTCCGTTGTGAGAAAAATTTTTCCATCCTAGGAATTGCGCGGGATCGGCGAAGGCGAGGACGCCATGGATTCGGGAAACCGGCGGCGCGGGCGGCCGAAGGGGTTCGGGGGCGCCAAGCCGGCGGCGACCATCCAGGCGCTCGACCGCGCCCTTGATGTCCTCGACGTCCTGGCGGGCGGCGACGGGCTGACGCTCTCGGAGCTGGCCGGCAGGCTCCAGCAATCCGTGGCGACCATGCACCGGGTCCTCGCGACGCTCGAGCGCCGCGGCCTCGTCGAGATCAGCGCCGACAAGCAGGAGTGGCACGTCGGTGCGGAGGCCTACCGGCTCGGATCGGCGTTCCTGCGCCGCCACAACGTCGTCGAGCGGAGCCGGTCGATGATGTGGACGCTGATGCAGGAGACCGGCGAGACCTCCAATCTCGGCGTCGAGAAGGACGGCAACGTCCTGTTCGTCAGCCAGGTGGAGACCCACGAGACGATCCGCGCCTTCTTCCCGCCGGGCTCCCTGTCGCCGCTGCACGCGTCGGGCATCGGTAAGGCTCTGCTGAGCACCTACGCGCCGGCCCGGATCGAGCGCCTGTTCCGGGGAAAGACCTTCGCGCGGTTCACCGACAAGACCATCGGCTCACTTGACCAGCTGCGCGACGACGTCGAGGCGACCCGCCGCCGGGGCTACGCGATCGACGATGAGGAGCGGAGCATCGGGATGCGCTGCGTCGCCGCCCCGATCCTCAACGTCCACGGCGAGGCCATCGCGGGGATCTCGGTGTCGGGGCCGACGCACCGGCTGTCCGACGAGAAGCTGCGCGCGATCGGCGAGCGGGTGCGGAGAGGCGCCGCCGCGGTCTCGCGCGCCCTCGGAGCGCCCGCCGCGACGATGACCGCGACGCCCGACGCGCCGGGCGCGCCCGACCGGGACTGACCAGCGGTGCTCCAGTGCGGCGAGGCGCGCCCTAGCGCCCGGGATGCCGGCGGCGCGGATCGACGGTGCCGACCGCCGACGGGGGCCTGCCGTCGCCGTCGAGGATACCGGCGCGCCCGTCCGGCGCCGTCCGCGGATCCGCGAGCGTCGCGCGGCCCTGGAGGCCGCCGGGGGCGGTGACGGCCGGGATGCCGGCGGGGGCGGTGAAGCTCTGCGCCAGGGCGGGCCCGGACAGGCCGATCCCGATCACGGCGCCGATCAGAAGACGAGAGGTCATGGCGGAGGTCCAGCTCAGGTCTGTCGCCGGGATCATCCCGGCCGCGTTACGCCTCGATGTGGGATCCGCGACCCCGGGGTCCAACACGCGGGACGAGCCCCCGTGTGCCCGCGCACGGCGCCGCGTGCCGCGCCGCCCGGACGGTGCTGCCCCGCGGCCCGCGTCCGCCCCGCAGGGCTCCGTGACCGTGGCGGGCGAAAGTCCGGAACGGAGAAGCCGAGCTTCGAGTTGAGGGGCGGCTGAATCAGGGGCCATCCGTGAGACCGTCTCTCCTCGCCACGCTCGGGCTGCTGCTCGTCGCCTACCCGCACGCGTCCGGGGCGCAGGGCGTTCCGGACTCGCGAGGCGTCCAGAGCGTCCAAGACGTGCAGGATGTCCGAGACCTGCCGGCCGCGACCGTCGAGCCGGGCGAGCCTCGCCCGGGACCGCCCCCGCCGCTCCCGGACATCTCGGACCCGAACGGACGGGCCGGCGAGGCCCTGAACGAGCCCGGCGAGCGCTCCGGCATCCCGAAGGCCTTGCGCTCCTCCGGATCGAAGGCGGGCGGGCCGGCCAACGACCTCAACCCGAGCGGGCAGGCAGAGGCGCCGGCACCGCCGAAGGGCGACCTGGGCCGGGTCATCACCGGCAAGGAGCTGTTCCACGGCAATTACTGCGGCACGGGTCAGCGCGGCGAGGGGCTGCCGCCGACCGACGCCCTCGATGCCGCGTGCATGCGCCACGACGCCTGCTACGACGCGGCGGGCTACCGTTCGTGCGCCTGCGACGCGACGCTGAGGCGCGAGGCTTCCACCGTGTCGGACAGCCCGGACGCGGCGCTGGAGGTGCGGCGCCGGGCGCTGAGCGTGATCGAGGCTACCGCCGCGATGGCGTGCCGCGCGCCCTGAGCGCCCGCCGCGATGCGGGAATCTCGCCCCGGTGACGCCACCATGGACTTGCATCCCGGCGCATGCCTGCTTTGACGGGCCGCAGTCGAAGTCCGGTCTCGCCCCTTGTCCCACCGCACCGCATCGCAGGGTCCTGTCGCGCCCGCCGCCCGCCGCGGGGCGGGCGCGGCGCGCTGGATCCCGCCCGCGATCCTGGCCGCCGGCCTCCTCGCGACCGGGCTGAGCACGGCCCTCACCTGGCAGGCGGCGGCGCTGCGCGACCGCCTGACCTTCGAGCACGCCACCGAGATCGAGCTGCGCACGGTCGAGGACCAGTTCCGCACCTACACGGCGCTCCTGCGCGGCGCCGCCGGCCTGTTCGCAGCCGACGGCGACACCGTCACGCTGGCCCAGTTCCGGGCCTACGTGCAGCGGATCGAGTTCCAGCGCCTCTACCCTGGCTTCCTCGGCATCGGCTTCACGCCGACCCTGCCCGCCTCCGCGCGGGAGACGTTCGCCGCGCGCGCCGCGGCCCTGGGCGTCGAGAATGCCCGGGTCCGGCCGCCGACCGACAACCCGATGATCAGCCCGGTCCTGTTCGCCGAGCCGCCGAACCCGCGCAACCTCGCCGCCATCGGCTACGACGTGATGTCGGACCCGGTGCGGCGCGACATGGTCGAGCGGGCCCGCGACACCGGCCAGCCGGCCGCCTCGGCGCGGATCCAGCTCGTGCAGGAGATCGACGCGAACAAGCAGGCGGGCTTCCTCGTCGCCATGCCGGTCTATGCCGGCGGCGCCGTGCCGCCGGACCTCGAGGACCGGCGGCGGCGCTTCCTGGGCTTCGTGTTCGGCGCCTTCCGGGCCGACGACCTGTTCAACAGCATCGTGGCGGCGGAGGCCGAGGAGGACGCGGCCTTCGCCATCTACGACGGCGCGCCGAGCGAGGCGAACCTGCTGCACCGGTCCGCGCGGGCCTCCGCCGCCGGGGCGGCGCGCCTCACCCGCGAGGCGCATCTCGATCTCGGCAACCGCACCTGGACCGTGGCGTTCGCGCAGCGCGTCTCGCCCCGGCGCGGCTCGGCGCTGCCGGAGATCTGGCTCGTCTGCGGCGGCGGCCTGTTCGCCACAGCCCTGCTGGCCTTCGCTGCCTACCGGCAGCGCCGCACGCAGGACGAGATCCGCCAGCTCAACGCCTCACTGGAGGCCCGCGTCGAGGAGCGGACGCGCGATCTCCGGGCGGCGGCCGACCGTCTGCGGCAGGCCGGGGAGGAGCGGGCGCGCATGGAGGAGGCGCTGCGCCAGTCGCAGAAGATGGAGGCGGTGGGCCAGCTCACCGGCGGGCTGGCGCACGACTTCAACAACCTTCTGGCGGGCATCTCGGGCTCGCTGGAGCTCATCGAGGCCCGCATCGCCCAGGGGCGGTCGAAGGATGTCGGCAAGTACATCGCGGCTGCCCAGGGCGCCGCCCGGCGGGCCGCGGCGCTGACCCACCGCCTGCTCGCCTTCTCGCGCCGCCAGACGCTGGCGCCCAGGGCGATCGACGCCGACCGGCTGGTCCGCGGGATGCTCGACCTGATCCAGCGGACGGTCGGGCCGAGTGTCGAGGTGCGGCACGTCGGGGCGGACGGGCTCTGGGCCGCGCTCGCGGACCCGTCCCAGCTGGAGAACGCGCTCCTGAACCTCTGCATCAACGCGCGGGACGCGATGCCCGGGGGCGGCCGGATCACCATCGAGACCGACAACCGCTGGATCGACAGGCAGCAGGCCGACGCCCAGGACATGCCGGAGGGGCCGTACCTGTCGCTGTGCGTGTCCGATACCGGCACCGGCATGCCCCCGGAGGTCGTCGCCCGGGCCTTCGACCCGTTCTTCACCACCAAGCCGATGGGCGAGGGCACCGGCCTCGGCCTGTCGATGATCTACGGCTTCGCCAAGCAGTCGGGCGGTCAGGTCCGGATCACCTCGACGGTCGGTCAGGGCACGAACGTGTGCATCTACCTGCCGCGGCACTTCGGCGAGGCGGACGCGGACGGGCCCGACCCGGGCAGGGGCCTGATGGCGCAGGCCGAGGCGGGCGAGACCGTGCTGATCGTGGACGACGAGCCGACGGTGCGCATGCTGGTGACGGACGTGCTGAGCGACCTCGGCTACACGGCGATCGAGGCCGCGGACGGCGCGGGCGGGCTCAGCGTGCTGCAATCGGGCGCGCGGATCGACCTGCTCGTCACGGATGTCGGCTTGCCCGGCGGCATGAACGGGCGCCAGATGGCCGACGCCGCCCGGGTCGGCCGACCGGAGCTGAAGGTGCTGTTCATCACCGGCTTCTCCGAGACCGCGCTGCCGGGCGACGGGCGTCTCGAGCCCGGCATGGCGGTGCTGACTAAGCCCTTCGCCGTGGAGGCCCTGGCCGCCCGCATCCGCGAGCTGATCGCGCGCTGAGCCGGGCCGGCCGCGACGGCGGCGCACCGCCTGTCTCGAGGTGCGCCGGATCGGCGCAGGGCGCCCTCAGGCGGCACGGCCGCGGCCACCGCCGCCCTGCCATTCGTTGAGATCGCGGCCCCGGAGGCCTATGCAGGGACACCATGGAACTCCAAGCGTCCACCGCCCGTCCCCTGGCGCCCCCAGTCCGCACGCCGTCGCCGCGCGGGCCCGCTGCGCCGTTCCTGCCCATGAGCCGAGCCGAGATGGCGGCCCTCGGATGGGAGTCCTGCGACATCGTGCTGGTGACCGGTGACGCCTACGTGGACCACCCGAGCTTCGGCATGGCCATCATTGGCCGGCTGCTCGAATCGCAGGGCTTCCGGGTCGGCATCATCGCCCAGCCCGACTGGCACTCGGCGGAGCCGTTCAAGGCGCTCGGCAAGCCGAACCTGTTCTTCGGCGTCACCGGCGGCAACCTCGATTCGATGGTGAACCGCTACACGGCGGACCGGCGGTTGCGCCACGACGACGCCTACACGGCCGGCGGCGAGGGCGGCCGGCGCCCGGACCGCTGCACCATCGTCTACACGCAGCGCTGCCGCGAGGCCTTCAAGGACGTCCCGGTCGTGCTCGGCGGCATCGAGGCGTCGCTGCGCCGGATCGCGCACTACGATTACTGGTCCGACAAGGTGCGCCGCTCGATCCTGGCCGACGCCAAGGCGGACCTGCTGATCTACGGCAACGCCGAGCGCGCCGTGGTCGAGGTGGCGAACCGCCTCGCGGCCGGCGAGGCGCCGCACCAGCTCGACGCGATCCGGGGCGTCGCCCTGTTCCGCCGCGTGCCTGCCCACTACACCGAGCTGCCCGCCGACGACCTCGACTCGACGGACGAGGCCGCCACCCGCCGGCCCGGCGAGACCGTGATCCGGCTGCCCGCCTACGACGAGGTCAAGGACGACAAGGAGGCCTACGCCCGCGCCTCGCGCGTGCTGCACCGGGAGGCCAATCCCGGCAACGCGCGCCCCCTCGTCCAGCGCCACGGCGACCGCGACCTGTGGCTCAACCCGCCGCCGATCCCGCTGACCAGCGACGAGATGGACGCGGTCTACGACCTGCCCTACGCCCGCGCCCCGCACCCGTCCTACGGCGACGCGAAGATCCCCGCCTGGGACATGATCAAGTTCTCGGTGACGATCATGCGCGGCTGCTTCGGCGGCTGCACCTTCTGCTCGATCACCGAGCACGAGGGCCGCGTCATCCAGAACCGCTCGGAGGGCTCGATCCTGCGGGAGATCGAGCGGATCCGCGACAAGACCCCGGGCTTCACGGGCGTGATCTCGGATGTCGGCGGGCCGACGGCGAACATGTACCGGATGGCCTGCAAGGACCCGAAGATCGAGGCGGCGTGCCGGCTGCCCTCCTGCGTCTTCCCGGACGTCTGCCCGAACCTGAACACCTCGCACGACGACCTGATCCGGCTCTACCGGAAGGTCCGCGAGGTGAAGGGCGTCAAGAAGGTGATGGTCGCCTCGGGCGTGCGCTACGACCTCGCGGTGAAGAGCCCCGAATACATCAAGGAGCTCGTCACCCACCACGTCGGCGGGCGCCTGAAGATCGCGCCCGAACACACCGAGCGCGGCCCCCTCGACAAGATGATGAAGCCGGGGATCGGCACCTACGACCGGTTCAAGGAGATGTTCGACGCCGCCGCCAAGGAGGCGGGTAAGAAGTACTACCTGATCCCGTACTTCATCGCGGCGCATCCGGGCACGACCGACGAGGACATGATGCACCTTGCGCTCTGGCTCAAGAAGAACAACTACCGCGCCGACCAAGTCCAGACGTTCCTGCCCTCGCCGATGGCGACCGCAACCGCGATGTACCACACCGAGATCAACACGCTGCGGGGCGTGAAACGCGGCGGCAGCGAGTCGGTCGAGGCGATCAAGGGCCTGCGCCAGCGCCGGCTGCACAAGGCGTTCCTGCGCTACCACGACCCCGAGAACTGGCCCCTGCTGCGCGAGGCGCTGCGGGAGATGGGCCGCGCCGATCTCATCGGGCCGCGGCCGGACCAGCTGGTGCCGTTCTCGCAGCCGCCGGGGACCGGCGCCGGGGCGGGCCGGACGGGCGGCCAGCCGCGACCCCGCTACACGGGCGGCGGCCAGCGCTTCACCACGAAGGGCGTGCCGCTGCGCAAGTGACGGTTCGTGACGGGTTCGGCGCGCCGTAACGAATTGATACGCGCCGGCCATATTGCCGCGCGGCCGGCCGGTCAGCCTCACCGGCGATCGACACGGAGGTCGCGATGGCTGTCGCCTGCCCTGTTCTGACGCCCGAAGAGCGCAAGGCGTCCGAGATCCTGGACGCCGCGCAGCGCGCGATGATGGAGACGGTGCAGGCGGCGGTGGCGGAGGCCGCCGCGCGGGTGCGCCAGCAGAATTTCGACGCCGGCCTCGACCTCACCCCGCCGCCCAGGGCCTATTTCGAGTCCGTGGTGCACCAGCGGATGTACCTGACGCTCTGCGGGGCGGCGGTCGGCACGTTCGCGGGCGGCGACGCCAGGACGGCGATCAGCCTCATCCGGAATCAGCAGCTGATCGCCAACCGCTACTGGGGGGCCGGGATCGCGGTGACGCCGCGGGCGCCGTGACGGCGGCGCCCTTGAGCGCCGCCGGGATCGTCCTGGCGCGCGTCGACCGGCTCGCCGGGATCAGCGCCTACCCGTGGACCCTGACGCGGCGCGTCTTCAGCCCGCAGCAGGCCGAGGCCGAGGCGCTCGTCCTCGGCTGGATGGCGGAGGCCGGCCTGTCGGCCCGGCGCGATCCCGCCGGCAACCTCGTCGGCCGGGTCGAAGGCGCGGTCCCGGGCGGCCCGGCCGTCGTCGTCGGGGGCCACATCGACACGCGCGAGGATGCCGACCGCTACGACGGGACGCTCGGCGTGTTGATCGGCATCGCCGCCGTCGAGCGCCTGATCCGGCACGGACCGCCGCCGCGCCACGCGGTCGAGGTCGTCGCCTTCGTCGCGGACGCGGCCAGCCGGTTCGGTCCCCGGCAGCTCGGCAGCCGGGCCGTGGTCGGGCGGCTCGCCCCGGACGCGCTGGACTGGGACGACGCCTACGGCGTCACCCTGCGTCGCGCCCTGGAGGCGCACGGGCTCGACCCGGCGCGCCTCGCGAGCGCGCGCCGGGCCTCGGACGCGATCCTGGCCTATCTCGAGGTCGCCGCCGAGGCCGGCCCCGTGCTGGAGCGATCGGGAGCGCCGGTCGGGATCGTGCCGGCCCTGTCGGAATCGACGATGCTCCGGGTCACGCTGACGGGCGCCGCCGTCGACGCGGCGGCGAACCCGATGCCGGGCCGGCGGGACGCCCTCGCCGGGGCGGCCGAATGCGTCCTCGCCGCCGAGCGCGTCGGCGTGGCGCGGGAGCGGGTCACCGTGACGGTCATGCGCCTCGACGTCGCGCCGGTGCCAACCTTCGTGGTCGCGGGGTCGGCGACACTGGGCGTCCGCGTCGATTCCGCCGACGACGGCGCGCGGCGCGCGGCCGTGGCGGAACTCGCCGCGGCGCTCGAGGCGGTCGCGGCGCGGCGCTGGCTGGGGATCACCGTCGAGCGCAGCGTCGATCCCGATGCCACCCGGTGCGATCCCGGTCTGGTCCGCCTGTTCGAGGAGGCCGTCGAGGCCGCGGGACACCGCGCCGTGCGGCTGGCGCAGGGCGTGACCACCGACGCGTCCCACATGGCCCTGCTCGGACCGATCGGCCTCGCGCTGATCCGCTGTCGGGGCGGCGTCGGCTGGGGGGCGGCGGGGATCGTCGACCCGGCGGACGTCGCGGTCGGCCTCGACGTGCTCGCCGGCGTTGTCGGCGCGCTCGCGGGCGGCGCGCCCTCCCCGCGCGAGCCGCGGGACGGGCACCTCAGCCCGCCTTGGCCGGCAGGGTGAAGAGGTCGATGAAGGACCGCGCCAGGTCGGCGGGGCCCGCGACGGCGAGCGTCCCGCCGGCGCCGTCCCGGTCCAGCGGCGCCTTGCCGTAGACCGTGCGGCGCATCGCCATCGTGTCGCCGGTGAAGGCGAGGTCGGGCGCCTCGGCGACGCCCCGCCGCACGCGGATCTCGCCGCCGGCCACCGTCGCGACGAAGTCCTCGCCGGGGAAGTGGAAAGCGACCGTCGCCGACAGCGCCGACGCCCGCCCGCGGTCGACCAGGGCCTCGAGCGACATCATGGCCGACGCCCCCGACATGAACAGGCTCGGATCGTGCCGCGGCGAGCGGGCGGCCCAGCGGCCCAGGTCGCGCATCAGGGGTGCTGCCTCGCGGCCCCAGTCGGTGAGATCGTAGACCTGCACGTTGGCCGGCGACGGCAGCCGGTACCGCAGGGCGATGCCCGCCACTGCCAGGCTCTCCAGCCGCTGCGTCAGCACGTTCGCGCTGATCCCCGGGAGGTTCGCCCGGATCTCGCTGAACCGCCGGGGGCCGTAGACCAGCTCGCGCATGATCAGCAGCGACCAGCGCTCGCCGATGAACTCCAGCGCGAGGGCCGTGCCGCAGGCGTCGTCGTACAGGCGCTCGCGAGGCCGGGATCCTAGATCAGTTATTTTTTCTGACTTCATAGTTGCTTTGTGTAACCGAGAATGCGAGCCTGGGCAAAGCGGGGCCGGAGGGGGCGCCGCGCCGCGGCCGCAGAGCCGATTGTCACGGAGGAGCGCCCGATGCCACCCGCCGAGGGGACACCCATCTGGTTCGAGCTGAACGCGTCCGACCCGGACGCCGCGCAGGCCTTCTACGAGGCGGTCGCGGGCTGGCGCGTCGCGCCGTCGCCGATGCCGGAGCACGGCGGCTACCGGATCGCGGAGGCCGACGGGGCGCCCGTGGCCGGGATCCGGCGGCCGATGCCCGAGGCCCCCGGCCTCCCCGGCTGGGCGGTCTACCTCGCGACCTCAGACGTCGACGCCCTGGCTTCCCGCGCGGTCGATCTCGGCGGCGCGGTCCGGTTCGGGCCCGTCGACATCCCCCATGTCGGCCGGTTCGCCATGGTGAGCGACCCGCAGGGCGTGGTCTTCGCCGCGATGAATCCGGCCCGTCCCGGCGCGAGCCGGGCCTTCGGGCCGGTGCCGCTCGAGACGGAGCGGACGCGCGGCCACGGCGTCTGGATCGAGCTCGCCACCCCCGATCCCGCGGCGGCCCTCGCCTTCTACGGGGCGCTGTTCGGCTGGGAGAAGCTCGGCGCCATGCCGATGGGCGACTTGGGCGAGTACGCCTTCATCGGGCGGGGCGACCTGCGCCCCGGCGCGGTGATGTCGAGCGCGGCCACCGGCGCGCCGGCCCGCTGGAACTGGTACATCCACGTCGCCGACATCGACGCCGCGCTCGCGACCGTCCGGGCGGCGGGCGGCACGGTCCTCCAGGGACCCGACCCGATCCCCGGCGGCAGCTACGCGGCCAACATCGCCGATCCGGCGGGCCACCAGCTCGGCCTCGCCGGCCCGCGGCAAGCCACGTGAGGAGCGTCCGGCCATGACGAGCGACAAGCTGACGACCTGCCTGTGGTTCGACTGCGGCGAGGCCCGCAAGGCCGCGGAATTCTACGCCGCGACCTTCCCCGACAGCCATGTCGGCGCGCCCATGAACGCCCCCTCGGATTTCCCCGGCGGGTCCGCGGGCGACGAACTCACGGTCGCGTTCACCGTCCTCGGCCGGCCATTCGTCGGCCTGAACGGCGGCCCGGCCTTCCGGGCCAACCAGGCGGTCAGCTTCATGGTGCTGACCGACGATCAGGCGGAGACCGACCGCTACTGGGACGCCGTCGTGGGCCACGGCGGCGCGGAGAGCGCGTGCGGCTGGTGCACGGACCGCTGGGGCTTCTCCTGGCAGATCACGCCGCGCGCGCTCCTGCACGCCAACAGCCACCCCGACCGGGCTGCGGCCCGGCGCGCGTTCGAGGCCATGATGACCATGCGCAAGATCGACATCGCCCGGATCGAGGCTGCCCTCCGCGGGGTCTCCGCCCATGCGTAAGATCACCGGCTCCCTCTTCCAGTCCCTCGACGGCGTGATCCAGGCACCGGGCGGTCCGGAGGAGGATCAGACCGGCTTCGCGCACGGCGGCTGGACCTTCCCGTACTTCGACGCGTCGCTCGCCGGGCCGATGGGCAAGCTGCTCGGCGGCGATTACGAGCTGCTGCTCGGCCGGCGCACCTACGAGATCTTCGCCGCCTACTGGCCGCACAACGCCGAGCAGCCGATCGGCGCGACCTTCAACGCGATCCGCAAGCATGTCGTCACCGGAAGCGACGCCGCGCTCGACTGGAACAACAGCCGCCGCCTCGCCGGCGACCCCGTCGCGGCGGTCACCCGCCTCAAGGAGAGCGAGGGCCCCGACCTCCTCATCCAGGGCAGCAGCAGGCTCTATCCGGCGCTGCTTCCGGCGGGCCTCATCGACCGGCTCGTCTTGATCACATTCCCGGTCATGCTCGGCCGCGGCAAGCGCTGGTACGCGGACGACCCGGCGGCGGCCCGCACCTGGACGCTGGTCGAGCAGAGCCACTCGCCGAAGGGCGTCCACGTCGCGGTGTTCGCGCGGGACGGGGCGGTCCAGACCGGCAGTTTCGCCAGCAAACCACCCAGCGCGGACGAGATCGCGCTCCGCGAGCGCCAAGCGGCGGGTCGCTGGTAGACCGCCGCCTGCGGCAGCGACCGGCTGGCCGCGCGCGGCACGGGGTCGTGACCCGTCGGAAGCCGGCAGGTCCCGTGTCAGCCCTCCCCTCCCTTCACCCCTCTTGGCGGCCGCGCCGCGGCCGGGGTAGCCTGCCGCCAGGCCGATGCGGCCTGCCGCTCGCCCCGGAACCGGGATGGTGAACGCATCGCGGACGACCCACCCCCACCGTGTCCCTGACCGGCGCCGGGTCGGCAATGCGGGCACCGACGGACCGACGCCGGCTCGGGGAGAGGACCATGACGACCGTCGATCAGGCCAAGACCATGGCCAAGCGGTTGCGCGCCGCGCTGGCAGCCCGCGACCTCGCCGTCCCGCACGCGGCCGCCCTCGAACTCGTCGCCGCCGGGCTGGGCTTCGACGACTGGAACACCGCCTGCGCCGTCCTGGACCGGGACGCGGATGACGGCCCCCGTTTCCTGGCGGCGGTGCCGGTTCTGCGCATCTTCGACGAGGCCAAGGCGCGCGCGTTCTACTGCGGCTTTCTCGGCTTCACGCCCGGGTTCGAGCACCGGTTCGAGCCGGGTCTGCCGCTCTACATGGAGGTCGCCCGCGCGGGATTGCGGTTGCACCTGACCGAGCACCACGGTGACGCCACCCCCGGCTCGACCGTGTTCGTGCCGATGCGCGGCATCCGGGCCTATCACCGGGCGCTCACCGACCAGCGCTACGGCTATGCCCGGCCCGGCATCGAGCAGGCGCCCTGGGGCGAGGTGCTGGAGGTGGCGGATCCGTTCGGGAACCGGTTGCGATTCTGCGAGCGCCGGACCGGGTGACCGGTCGGGCGGGCGGTCCGATCCGCCGCCGACCCAGCATCTGGACTCGATCGGCACCTAACGGCGACGACGGCGTTCAGAGCGACGCCCGAGGCGTGGTGTTGCCCTCGATCGCGAAGGCGGCCTGTGGGGAAAGGCCGATCCCGGGCGCATCCCCATCGCCGGCCGGGTCCCGATGCCGCCGGCGTGCTGGGCCCGCCTCCAGTCCGAAAGCGGATCGTAGGTGCCGGCCCGGAGCCCGTGCTGCAGCGCTCTCACTGCGACGGAGCCGCACGCTCGTATGGGTGCTCCCATAACGACCTTGACGTGGGTTAATAGGGGCGATCTCAAAAAACTTATTGAACATAGACGCTAGGTCTAATATCTGACAATTTTTATATCAATATTGGGAGAGTTGGCCACATCGCTTTGGTGCGCGCCTGCCTTTCTGGGATCGATTAAATTGCGTTGGAGGGAGCGATGACTGATTTTTTCAAGCAAATCATTCATGCGCCACAGTTGCTTATTGCCTGGACAATGTTTTTCGGGTTCGGACTGGCATTTTATGTAGCTTATATTGCAAAGAACCGCGCGAAATTCTCATTCCGTGGACTTGCGAAGCACTGCGTACCGTTCAATGTCCTCACGGAAAAAAGCTTCCACACAGATGTAAAAATATACATCATTGGAAAATTAACAGGCAGTTTCATCGTGATACCTGCCATATTTCTCACTGCTGTTTGTTGCAATGCATATAGTTCTCTCGCGCATCTACTTTTCCCGGATTTCAAGAAACTCGAGTTTAGTATTTTTTATGCCAGTATTTGCACGATCGTCGTGTTCGTTGTCGTAGAATTCTCGGATTTTATCTACCATTATGTTGAGCATAAAGTGCCGTTCCTGTGGGAGCTTCATAAGGTCCATCATTCGGCGCAAACTCTGAACCCTCTGACATCGAAGCGAGGCCATCCCGTGGGGATGGCGCTCGAAGCCATCGTTCGAGGGCTTCTGACTGCCGTGCCCGGTGGCTTGTTCATGTTCCTGTTCGGTCTCAGCGTCGTTGAGGCAACGTCACTATCTTGGGTCGCATCGAAAGTTTTTATTCTTCTCACTCTCGATCCGCTGAAGCATTCGCATCTTCCGATAAGCTTGGGTTTCTTCGATAAATTCCTGATCAGCCCGCATATGCACCAGATACATCACAGCAAGGTGCAGGCGCATTGGGACAAAAAGTTCGGTACAAATTTGTCTATATTCGATTGGATGTTCGGGACTGCCTACAGACCGAGTCGGAACGAGATGCCGGTATTCGGTATCTCTGGCCTCAAAGACGAAACGTTGATGAAATACAATTCTCTGTACGGGTCCTATGTCGCGCCTCTGACCAGGAGCTACAGAAAGATCCGGAAAATGTTCAATCATGAAACAGGCTCAACCGAGCGATCGGCATCCTAGCTGAGGGCTCATTCAGGCCCATGCGATGACACGGGAGACGAGCGCGACGGCGGCGAGATGATCATGGGTCAAGCGATCGTGGTGGGTCGTGACGGGCCGCCAGTTTCTGAGGTGTCCGCAAAGGCGCGCGACTCGATTGCGCCGCCGGTCGGCGATCCGGCTGTGCTTGTAGGGCACCGTCCGCGTGGCCGTGGACGGGATGGTGGCGATCAGTTCGGTGGCTCTTGAGCCAATCCCCCAGGCTCTGCGCGTCGCAGGCTCTGTCGGCCGTCAGAGCCCGCGATGAGCCACCTGTTGTAGCGGTTGTGGATCGTCGTGTGGGTGCCGTGGGCGGAGGGCGTGTCCTGCCAGCGGCAGCCGACCTTCGGGACGTGCCGGATGCCGCTGATCGCCCGCCTGTCGTCGATCCGAGGTTTGCCCGGTTGGCCATGCGGCAGAAGCGGCTCGATCCGCGCCCAGGCGTCGTCTGAGAGCTAGAACAACCGCGCCATCGCGATCCTCTCGCGCGGAGAACTCCACAATCAGGAAGCGGACGCGAGCGGACGCAGATCGTTGTATGAGTGCCCGAACCAGGGGAGGAGGGCCGCGATGGGCGTCGATATCGCGCGCGTGAAGGCGCTCATCGCGACGTTGGCGGCGGTGACCTCCGCCCCCCATTTTCACAGGACGGCCTTCCGGACGCCGCGCAAGACCTTCGCGACGCTGGACGAGGTGGGCCACGACATCAACCTGATGTTCGACCCGGACCAGCGCGACTTCTTCTGCGAGCAGGTGCCGGCGGCTTTCAGCCCCGTTCCGGGCGGCTGGGGGCGGATGGGCGCGACGCGGTGCGACCTCGCGATCGTCGACGAGACGACCCTGATGTCGGCCCTGACGGCGGCCCATCGGCTCGCCGCGCCGAAGCCGCGCACGCCCCGACGACCGTGACGATCCCGACCCCCCAAGGTCGGGCCGAGATCCGTCCGCCGGCCAGACCTCAGGCCGGGATCCGTCCGTCGGGCGTGTAGCGGTCGACGGCCCGGGGGAGCTCGCGGGACAGCCGGGAGAGCAGCTCATCGCGGGACAGTCCCGTCCGCTGGGTGAGAGCCGCGAGGACGTCGGGTCCGATCGCCTGTTCCAGGTGGTGCGGCGCGATCTCCTGGTTCGGTCCCGTCTTGACCCAGGACTGGGCGGCCGTCCCGTGACCGGCCTGCTGGAAGCGGTCCAGCATCTCGCCGAGGCCGCTGTGCAGGAACCCGCCGGGAGCCTCGCCGCGCCTGTCGCCCAGCAGGCCGCCGAGGAGACCGCCCAGGCCGGCACCGGAGCCGCTGTTGGAGCCGCTGTTGGAGCCGTCGGCCGGGCCGCCGGGGCCTGCCGGCGCGGTCTGACCGGCGCCGCCCAGCAGTTCCGCGAGCTTGTCGCGGTTCTGGTAGCCCGCCAGGGCGAGGAGGCCCAGGAGCGCCGTCATCGAAGGGTAGCCATCACTCATGGTTCGTCTCCCGCTGCGGGCAGCGGGCCCGCGCCCGTTCGCCACGCGACGCCAACCAACGCGCGCGGACCCGGTTGCGATGCGGGCGGCCCCGCCGAGGCCGGCGCGGCCGCATCGCGAACGGCTCTAGCCCGCCGCGGCACCGACGGGGTTGTCGACGCCGATCGGGTAGGTGCCGTGCCCCGCCCGCACGCGGCCGTCCTCGAAGACGAGCACCTCGCTGACGCTCACACCCTTCTGATTGCGATACTGGATCACCAGCGTGTCGATGCCCGCGAAGACCTGCTCCACCGCGAAGTGGAGGTCCGGGATCCGCCGCAGGGCCTCCGTCCAGTAGGCGCGCAGCGCATCCTTGCCCCGCACCGTTCCGCCCGAAGCGGGAACGATCCGCGCGGCGCCCGGCGAGGTGAACACGGCGTCGTCGTGGAAATGGGCCAGCACCCGCTCGACATCGTGCGCGTTCCAGGCGGCGCACCACGCATCGGCGAACGCGTTCCAGTCCACGGGGTGCGACATCCCGGTGATCCCCATGCAAGTGCCGGACTCGGGCACCGCGTGACGGGCCGACGGGAGGCTACCGCACGCTCGCGGCGATGGGTAGGCCGACGGGCCCCGGGACAGGGCCGGCCGAGGAGCTGCATGCCCTCGGCGCCGGCGAACCCGGCCGCAGGTCGGCTCAGCGCCACCCGAGCGCGGGGGCCACGTGCGTGAGCAGGCTCTCGATGAGGTGGGCGTTGTAGGCGACGCCCAGCTGGTTCGGGACCGTCAGCAGCAGGGTGTCGGCCTCCGCGATCGCCGTGTCGGCGCGCAGCTCGTCGACCAGCCGATCCGGCTCCGCGGCGTAGGAGCGGCCGAACACCGCGCGCATGTTGTCGATGATGCCGACCTGGTCGCTGCTCGTGCCGCGCCCGAAATAGGCGCGGTCGAGGTCGTTCACGAGCGCGAAGATCGAGCGCGAGACCGAGACCCGCGGCGTGCGGGCGTGTCCCGCATCCTGCCACGCCTGCCGGTAGCGGCGGATCTGCCTGGCCTGCTGAACGTGGAACGGCTCGCCGGTCTCGTCCGCCTTCAGGGTCGAGCTCTGCAGGTTCATGCCCTGCTGCGCCGCCCAGATCGCGGTCGCGTCGGAGGCCGATCCCCACCAGATGCGGTCCCGCAACCCCTCGGAATGCGGCTCCAGGCGCAGGAGTCCAGGCGGGTTGGCGAACATCGGCCGCGGGTTGGGCTCGGCGAACCCCGTTCCCTTCAGGAGGTCGAGGAAGACCTCGGTGTGCCGGCGCCCCATATCGGCGTCTGTCTCGCCCTCGGCCGGGGCGAAGCCGAAGTGCCGCCAGCCGTCGATGACCTGCTCGGGCGAGCCGCGGCTGAGCCCGAGCTGCAGGCGTCCGCCCGCGATGAGGTCCGCCGCGCCGGCATTCTCGACCATGGAGAACGGGTTCTCGTAGCGCATGTCGATGACGCCGGTGCCGATCTCGATGCGCTTCGTCCGGGCGCCGACTGCCGCCAGCAGCGGGAAGGGCGAGGCGAGCTGGCGCGCGAAATGGTGGACCCGGAAATACGCGCCGTCCGCCCCGAGCTCCTCCGCGGCGACCGCGAGGTCGATCGACTGGAGGAGTGTGTCGGCCGCACTGCGCGTCGCCGATCCGCCGGTCGGCGACCAGTGCCCGAAGGACAGGAACCCGATCGTCTTCATTTGCAGAACCTCCGCCCGCCTGCCGGGACCGGCGATAGCCGCCGGAATCCGGCCGGGCAACGATCCCGCGCCGCGGGGCTGACCCGCGCGGCTGGCCGCGCGCCCGGCGATCCGGCAGACTCGGTCCCGGTGACCGGGCTCGGTGACCGGGCTCGGTGACCGGGCCCGGTGATCCGGCGGGCCGGCACGAAAGTGGCAGGGGCACCGGCGGGCCCGTCCCGGGGACCGGCGCTCGGGGAGGCGTAGCGATGGACCGCGTGTCCGCCATCTCAGCAGCTGTGCGCGCGCAGCGCGGCCGGGTCGAGGCCCTGTTCGCGGAGCTGGCCCGGTGCGGCCGGATGGAGCCCGGGTTCACCCGGCCCTCCTACAGCCCGGAGGAGACCGCGGCGCACGCAACGGTGGCGCGCTGCGCCTCCGATCTCGGCCTCGCGATCGCCCGGGACGCCGCCGCCAACACCGCCATGACGCTGCCGGGGCGGGACCGAACCCTGCCGCCGATCCTGATCGGCTCCCATCTCGACACCGTGGCCCAGGGCGGCAACTTCGACGGTGCCGCCGGCGTGGTGGCCGGGCTCGCCGCCGTCGCGGCCATCCGCCAACTCGGCCTGGAGCCGGAGCGGGACATCTCTGTCCTGGGCATCCGCGCCGAGGAGAGCGTCTGGTTCCAGGTCTCGTATATCGGGAGCCGCGCGGCGCTCGGAGCACTGCCGGACGGGGCGCTCGACGCGGCCCGGATCGACACGGGCCTCAGCCTCGCCGACCACATCGCCCGGGAGGGTGGCGACCCGGACGCGCTCGCCCGCGGCCCGGCGGCCTTCGACGCAGCCGCGATCCACGCCTTCCTGGAGGTGCATATCGAGCAGGCGCCGAGCCTCGAGGAGGCCGGGATCCCGGTCGGCCTGTGCACCGGGATACCCGGCAACGTCCGCTATCCCGACGTCCGCATCGCCGGCCGCTACGACCATGTCGGGACGCCGCGCCGCTTCCGGCGCGACGCGGCCATGGCCGGGGCCGAGATCGCCCTGGCGCTGGACCGGGTCTGGGCGGAGCGCGAGGCGGCCGGGTGCGCGATGGCCGTCACCTTCGGCCGGTTCCACACCGACGCCGCGGCGCACGGCCTGACCACGGTCCCGGGCGAGTTCCGGTTCAGCCTCGACATGCGGGCCTACGCGGCCGCGGTGCTGGCAAAACTGGAGGCGGCGTTCCTGGCAGCGGTGGCGGAGGTGTCCGATCGCCGCGGCGTGACGGTGACGCTGGGTCCGCGCGCCGAGGCGGGCGTCGGCGCCGTCGCGCCGCGGATCCGCGACGGGTTCGCGGCGGCCGCGGACGCCCTCGGCATCGCGACGCGGCCCCTCGGCAGCCCGGCCTCCCACGACGCCGCCGCCTTCGCGAAGGCCGGCGTGCCGATGGCGATGCTGTTCGTGCGCAACGCCAACGGCAGCCACAATCCCCGCGAGGCCATGGCGATCGACGACCTGCTCGACGCGGTGGCGATCCTCACCGCGTGGCTCGTGGCGGAGACCTGCGGCGCCTGACGGACGCCCTGTCAGGCGGCGAAGCGCGCGAGGCGGCCGACGGGCTCGCCCAGCACCGCGTCGTCGCGCATGACGGGGATCCCGCGCACGATCGTGGCGACGGGCCAGCCGGTGACGTCGAGGCCCGCGAACGGCGTCCAGCCGCAGGGCGAGACGATCCAGGATTCCTCGATCCTGCGGCGGGCCTTAAGGTCCACCAGGGTGAAGTCCGCGTCGTAGCCGGCGGCGATGCGGCCCTTGCCGAGGAGCCCGTAGACGCGGGCCGGCCCGGCCGCCATCAGGTCGACGAGGCGGGCGAGGGACAATCGCCCCGCCGCGACGTGGTCGAGCATCACCGGCACCAGGGTCTGGACCCCAGTGAGGCCGGCCGGGCAGTCCGGCCAGGGCTGCGCCTTGGCGGCCCGCGCGTAGGGCGCGTGGTCGCTGCCGACCGTGTCGACGGTGCCGTCGCGCAGGGCCGCCCAGGCGGCCGCCCGGTGGCACGCGTCGCGAATCGGCGGGTTCATCACGCCGAGGCCGCCCAGCGTGTCGTAGCAGTCCGGCGCCACCTGGGTCAGGTGATTGACCACCACCTCGACGGTGGCGACGTCGCGGAAGTCGCGCAGGTAGGCGAGTTCCTCGGCGGTCGAGACGTGCAGAATGTGGGTCGCCCGGCCGGTCTTGCGGGCGAGGGCCATGAGGCGCCGCGTTCCCAGGAACGCGCATTCCGGGTCGCGCCACTCCATGTGGGTCCGGTAGGGCTGGCCGCGTTTGAACAGCGGCTTGCGCGCTTGGAGCCGGTCCTCGTCCTCGCTGTGGAAGGCCATGCGCCGGTGGCCGGCGCGCATCGCCCGCTCGAGATGGGCGTCGTCCTCGATCATCAGCGCCGCCGTGGAGCTGCCGGCGAAGACCTTGACGGCGCAGACGCCCGCCTCGCCCTCCAGGGCGGCGAGCGCGTCGATATTGGTCTTGGTGCCGGCCACGTAGAGGCCGATGTCGCACCAGCTGCGGCCCGCGACGTAGTCGCGCTTCCAGGCGAGGCGCCCGGCGTCGGCGATCGGCGGGACGGTGTTGGGCATGTCGAAAAGGGTTGCGATGCCGCCGAGGATCGCGGCCCGCGTGCCGGTCTCGGTCGTCTCCACCGCCGGGTCGCCGGGATCGCGTAGGTGAACGTGGCTGTCGATCAGGCCGGGCAGGACGTGCAGGCCCGCGGCGTCGATCACCGCCTCCGCCGTCGCTCCGGCCGGGACCCCGAGGGCCGCGATGCGCCCGTCGCGGATCCCGACATCCGCCGTCTCGGTGCCCCACGGCGTCACGCAGGTACCGCCGCGGATCAGGAGGTCGTACTGCATCGCCGGTTCCTTCTCACGGGGCGGCCCGGAGCAGCACGGCCCCGAGGGCCGCGGCGGCCGCCTGCTGGCAGGGCTCGATGACGGGGCACCCGATCGCGGCCTCCACGGCGGCCCGGTGGCGCGCCATGCCGGCGCAGCCGAGCACGATGACGTCGGCGCCGTCGCGCTCGACCAGGGCCCGACCGGCCGCGATCAGGCGCGGGCCCATCGCGGCGTCCGCCGTCTCGGAGGCCCGCGCCTCCACGGGCCGGCTCCCGGCGTAGCGATCCCCAAGGCCCATCTGGCGCACCGTGCGGCGCTGGCGCCGGACGCTGCCCTCCGACAGGGCCACGATGCCGAAGCGCTCGCCGAGCGTCAGGGCCCGCAGGATCCCCCACTCGGCAATGCCCATCACCGGGCGCCCGCTTGCCGCCTCCCGGACGGCGTGCAGGCCCGGATCGCTGAAGCAGGCGATGACGAAGGCGTCGGACGGATCGTCCGCCACGCACCGGACGAGCGGCATCACCACCGAATTCGCGTCCCGCTGGGTCGCGATGCTCTCCGGGCCCTCCGGCAGGTCGGTCACCGCGAGGATGGGGCCGCCCGGCAGCCGCAGCGGCGCTAGGGCGGCGTCGATGGCGGCCGTCACCGCCCGGGACGCGTTCGGGTTGATGATCAGGATGCGCGCGGGCTCGGTGGTGTCGCGAGGCCGCATGGCGCCTTCCCTCTGAATACCGGTCGATCGGGATCGACCGCGATTCCGCGACGTCGACCGACCCATCGTGACCGCGGAAGACCTCAAGCGAAACCCGGGCCGCATGGCCGCCGATCCGATCGGGAGGCACCGTTCTTGCCCGCCCGCTTACGCAAGGGAGAGGTTATCGATGCAGGACGAAGCTCCGGACGCCACCGCCGAAATCACGCTGGTGAAAGGGGCCCGGTGGGTCGTCGCCTGGGATTCGGACAGCGGCGGTCACGTCTACCGCACCGGCGCGGACGTCGCCTTCGCGGACGGCGCCCTCATCCATGTCGGGCCGGGCTACGCGGGTCCCGAGCCGGCCCGGACCGTCGACGCCTCCGGCTGCATGATCATGCCCGGGCTCGTCGACATCCACACGCACCTGTTCTCGGAGCCGATGAACAAGGGGATGTGGGACGAGGTCGGCAGCCAGCGGCTCTACAACACCTCGCTCTACGAGTACCTGCCGATCCTGCGGCCCGACGCTGAGGGGACGCGGGCCGCCTACGGGGTCGCGCTCGCGGAGCTCGCCCTGTCGGGCGTCACCACCGTCTGCGACCTCGCCCTGCCGAGCGCGGGCTGGCTGGATCTCCTCGGCGCCTCGGGCCTGCGGGTCTGCATCGCCCCGATGTTCCGATCCGGGCGCTGGCTCACCCGCAACGGCCACAGCGTGGACTACGAGTGGGACGCGGCGGCGGGCCAGCGCGGCCTGGAGCAGGCCCTCGCCGAGATCGCGGCGGCGGAGGGGCACCCGAGCGGGCGCCTCTCCGGCATGCTCTGCCCGGCGCAGGTCGACACCTGCACGGCGGAGCTGCTGCGGGACGCCCATTCCGAGGCGGTCGCGCGCGACCTGCGCTTCCACACCCACGCGGCGCAGTCCCTGTCGGAATTCCACGAGATCACCCGCCGCACCGGGATGACGCCGATCGAGTGGCTCGACGATCTCGGCGTGCTCACCGAGCGGACCATCGTGGGCCACGGGATCTTCCTCGATGACCATCCCTGGACCCACTGGCACAGCCCGGGCTCGGACCTGCGCCGCCTGGCCGAGCGCGGCGCCACGGTCGCCCACTGCCCGACGGTCTTCGCCCGGCGCGGCATCGCGCTCCACCATTTCGGGCGCTACCTCCAGGCCGGAGTCAACATGGGGATCGGCACCGACGTCTACCCGCACAACATGCTCGACGAGATGCGCCTCGTCTCGTACCTCGCCCGGGTCGTCGCCGAGAATCCCCGCGACACCCGCGCGGCGGACGTGTTCCACGCCGCCACGGTGGGCGGCGCCAGGGCGCTCGGGCGCGAGGACATCGGCCGGCTCGAACCGGGCTGCAAGGCCGACTTCGTGCTCGTGGACTGCGGGCATCCGGCCATGCGCCCGTGCCGCGATCCCGTGCAGTCGCTGATCTACTCGGCCGGCGACCGCGCGGTTCGACAGGTCTTCGTCGGCGGCCGCGAGATCGTCCGCGACGGGCGCGCCCTGACGATCGACTACGCCGCCGCCGCGGCCGCGCTGGAGGAGGCGCAGGGCCGCGCGCTCGCGCAGGTCCGGCAGCTCGACTGGGCCGGGCGCGGCCCCGACGCCATCGCGCCGCCGACCTTCCCGGGGCTGTGAGGCCCCGGAACTCGCCCCCTCAGGCGGGCCGGACGTTCCAGAACGTCGGGAACCCGTCGAGGATCCCGGTGAGGCGGAAGCGGTAGGCGGTCGGCTGCAGGTACTGGCCCAGCGGGTAGTAGGGCACGTCCTGCATCGCCTGGAGCTGGATGTCCCGGCACAGGGCGGCACGCGCCGCCTCGTCCGGGGCGGTGAGCCACGCGTCGCGCAGGGACTCGATCCGCGGGGTCGTGGCCCAGCCGGCGTAGCCGCTCTCGCCGGTGCCGCGCAGGGCGATGTAGCCCGCGGGGTTCAGCCAATCCATGCCGGACCAGTTGGTGACGAAGGCGCTCCAGCCGCCCTCCGAGACCGGCCCCTTTCGGTTGCGCCGCTGCAGCATCGCGTTGAACTCGACCGCGTAGACCTCCACCGTCATGCCGACCCGCTGCAGCAGGTCGGCCGCGACCTGGCCGAGCGCCAGCAGCGGCGCCGAGTTCGACGGCACCATCAGCAGCACGGTCTCGCCGCCGTAGCCGGCCGCCTTGAGATCGGCGCGCACCCGCGCCGGATCGCGCGGATCCGTGAGCGGCTGCAACCCGTCCGTCGAGGCCATCGGCGTGCCCGGGCAGAAGAAGCCGAGGGGCACGTGGAACAGGCCGGGATCCTCGGCGCCGACGACCCCCTGCATGCACGCGGTCTGGTCGATCCCGCCCCAGAGAGCCCGCCGGATCGCCGGGTTGTTGAAGGGCGGCTGCAGGTGGTTGACCCGCAGCATGGTCACGAAGCCGGTCGGGTCGAGGACGCGGGTGCTCACGCCCTTGGCCGCCTGCAGGAGCGCGATCTGGTCGTGCGAGGCGTATTCCTGCCAGTCCGCCTCGCCGGCGATCAGCGCGGAGGTCGCCGTGGAGGTGTCGCCGATGACGCGCCACTCGACCCGGTCGAAATGGACGACCTTCGGACCCGAGGTCCAGGTCAGCGGGCCGTCCGGGCGCGGCACGTAGTCCTCGAAGCGGGTGTAGACGACGCGGTCGCCGGGCACCCGCTCGTCGGGCTTGAAGCGGAACGGTCCCGAGCCGATGAGCTCCGGCACCTGCTGGAACGGGTCGATGGCGGCGAGGCGCTCCGGCATCATGGCGCAGACCGGGACGGACGCCTTGCCCAGCGCGATTGGCAGTAGCGGGAACGGGTGTTTCAGGCGGAACCGGATCGTCCGGTCGTCGGGCGCGGAGAGTTCGTCGGTCGCCTCCATGAGGGAGCCGCCGAACGGGTCGCGCTTCGCCCAGCGCCGCAGCGACGCGACGCAGTCGCGGGCCAGCACCGGCGTCCCGTCGTGGAAGCGCAGGCCCGCCCGCAGGATCAAGTCCCAGCGGCGTCCGTCCACCTCGACCCGATGGCCCTCGACCATCTGCGGCGTGGCGCGATAGGCCGCGTCCATGCCGTAGAGCGTGTCGAAGACCATGTAGCCGTGGTTGCGGGTGATGTACGCGAAGGTCGTCACCGGATCGAGGGTGACGAGATCCTGCTGCGGGATGAAGCGCAGGGTCCGGGCCGCCTCCGCGCGGACGAGGGCCGGCGCCGCGACGGCGCCGGCGACGAGGGCGCCGGCTCCCTGCAACAGCGTGCGTCGCTTCATCCGAGACCTCCCGCTCCGCTCCGGCACCGCGTACCGGTGGGCCGGGTCCCCGCGGGAAGCCCGGCCCGGCATCGCTTGCAGGAATGGGGCCGGCTCCCGCTCGGCGTCGCCGACCAGTCCGCGACCGCGGGAGCGGTACGGCGGCCCGTCAGTTCAAGCTCCGCTTGTGAAAGCAACGCCTCACCGCACCGACAGGGTGCGCGGCAGGTCGGACAGGGGCTCGACCCCGTCTGCGGTGACGATGACGGTCTCCGAGGCGCCGACCGTCCAGGCGCCGTAGCGGCGCAGGGTGGCCGGCAGGTGGAAGACCATGCCGGGCTCGATCGGCCGGTCCTGTCCGGTGAAGAGCGAGAGCAGGGCACCCTCCCCCCAGTCCGGCGCGAAGGCGACGCCCATCGAGTAGCCGATCCGCTTGCGGAAGGCCGGGCCGTAGCCCGACGCGTCGATCACGGCCTGCGCCGCCGCGTGCGGGGCGGCGCAGGGATGGCCGGGGCGGATCGCGCCGAGCGCCGCGTCGAGGGCGCGCAGGGCGCAGTCCATCATCCGCTGCGCCTCGGCCGGCGGCGGGCCGATCCAGACGCTGCGCATCAGCGCCGCGTGGTAGCGGGCGTGGCTGCCGGCGAGCTCGAGGAAGACCGCGTCGCCCGGCTCCAGCCGGCGCCGCCGCCACGTCATGTGCGGCAGACCGCTGCGCGGTCCCGACGAGACCAGGGGCTCCATCGCCATGGCCTCGGACCCGGCAGCCGTCGCGGCCGCCAGCATGGCGGCGGCGACGGCGTTCTCGTCGGTGCCGGCCGCGCAGGCGTCGAGCCCCGCGGCGAGCCCGGCCTGCGCGTACCGGGCGGCGGCCCGGATCGCCGCCAGTTCGGCCGCCGACTTCACCGCCCGCAGGGGCGCGAGCAGGCCCGATCCGTCGGGCAGCGGGCCGCTTCCGAGGGCGGCGTCGATCCGCGCCGCGAGCGCCGGCGCGACGAACCAGCCGTCCCGCTCCAGGGCCGGCCGGGCGACCCCGCGCCCGCGCACGAGGGCCGCCAGGGCCGCGGCCGGGTCGGCGCCGTCCGGGTAGGCCCGGATGTCGTCGAGCCACGTGTTGGCGGCCGCGCCCGGCAGTTCGAGCTGCCGGACCAAGAGGGCCGGGTCGCCGTCCACGGGCACGAGGAGTGCCTGGAAGGCGAAGTAGCCCGCCGTCTGGCGGCCGGTCAGCCAGTAGATCGTCTCCGGGCCGGTCACCACGAGGGCGTCGTGACCGTCACCCGCGATGGCGGCCCGGGCCGCCGCCTGCCGGGCGGCGAACTCCGCCTCCGGGAAGGCCGCCTCGCGGCCGCGCAGCTCCGTGAACTCGTGCATCGCGCCGCCCTCGTCCCAGACTTCGCTCTTACCTCGCTCAGACTTCACTCAGGCGCCGGATGATGCCCTGCTTGAAATTCTCGAGATGGGCCGCGATCGCGTCCGCCGCCGCCGCCGCGTCCTTGGCCCGCAGGGCGGCGACCACCGCGAGGTGCTCGCGATGGACCGCCTCGAACCGCTCGGGCATCCGGCTCAGGTTGAACATCTGCGTCTTGAGCCGCAGGTCCTTGATCGTCTTGGCGAGGGTCGCGTTCTGGCTGTGCTCCGCGATCAGATCGTGGAAGCGCCGGTCGACCTCCCAGTTGCCCGGCGCGTCCGGGTCGCCCGCCGCCAAGAGTGCCTCCATCTGACGCTGCAGGTCCGCCAGCATAGCGTCGGCGATGCGGCCGGTGGCCAGCGCGACGCTCTCCCGCTCCAGCAGGCGGCGGACATGCAGGATCTCGATCAGCTCGCGCAGGGAGAATTCTTTGACCACGAGCATCCCGCCGGGTTGCCGCTCGATCAACCCCTCGGTCTCCAGCCGCGACATCGCCTCGCGGGTCGGGGTCCTGGAGATGTCGAGCATCTCGGCGAGGCGGCGCTCGTGCAGCACGGTGCCGGCCGGAAGGTCGCGGCGGACGAGCATGTCGAGCAGACGGTCGTAGGCCATCTGGCCGAGGCTCTGCTCGCGCCGTGCACTGAGCGCCGTCGTGTACGACGCGGCGTCGAGGGTCTTCATGGTGTCCTCCCGGAGCGGCCGGCTCAGCCGCTCCCCATTCTTGTTCTCGCGCGTCCGTCCTGCCCGCTCACATGGCGGGCGTGCGGATCGGCTCCTTCGGGGCCGGATCATAGCCGATCAGCGGGGTGACGAGCTTGGCGTAGGTACCGTCCGCGACCATCTCGCCGAGCGCCTTGTTGACGGCGGCGTGCAGGTTCGGCTTGCCCTTCTTGATAGCGAAGCCCTTCTGGACCGTGCTCAGCGGGGTCTCGATCATCACCAGGGGCAGCTTGCGCGCCTTGATAGCGTAGTTGCCGGCCACCGCGTCGTTGATCACCGCGTCGATGTTGCCGCCGACGAGGTCCTGCATGGCGTCCGCGGCCGTCTTGTAGCTCTTCAGGGTGGCGCCGTTCTCCTCGGCGAGCTTGCCGAAGGTCGAGGCTGAGAGGGCGCCGACGTTGCGGCCCTTGAGATCTGCCGGCCCCTTGATGCCGGTATCCTTGCGGGTGACGATCCGCGCGCCGGATTCGAGCCATCCGTCCGCGAAGGCGACCTGCTTCTGCCGGGCGGGGGTGATGTCCATCGACTCGCTGGTGATGTCGTACTGATCGGCCATCAGGCCCACCAGCAGGGCGTCGAACTTGATGTTGACCGGGCTGTACTCGAGCCCGAGCCGGCGGCAGACCTCGCGCATGACCCGGACCTCCAGCCCGTCGAGCTCGCCGCTCGGCGTGCGCATGCTGAAGGGCGCGAAGGTGCTGTCCGTCGCCACGATCAGCTTGCCGGGCTCGATCAGCTCCAGCTTGCCCTCGGCCGCGCGGGTCGCGGGGGCGGCGAGGAGGCCTGCGCCGAGGCTGGCGCAGAGGGCGGCGAGGGCGAGGACGTGGCGGCGGTTCATGGCGGTCTCCGGTCTCGGGACGGGGCGGGAAGGATCGGCCGCGGCCCGTCCCGCGGCGGGGGGGCTCAGGACAGGCGGGCGTAGCGCCGCTCGAAATAGGCCGAGAGCTGCGACAGGATCGACGTGAGGCCGAGGTAGATCAGCGCCGCCGCGATGTAGAAATCGAACGGCCGGAAGGTCGTGGCGATCATGAGCTGCGCGTACAGCGTCAGCTCCACCACCGTGATCGTCGACAGCAGCGAGGTATTCTTCACCGCCGAGATCGCCTCGTTGGTCAACGACGGCAGGATCATGCGGAAGACCTGCGGCAGGACGATGCGCACCATCATGATCCGCGGGTTCATGCCGAGCGCCAGCGCCGACTCGATCTGGCCCCTCGGGATCGCCGCGAGGCCGGCCCGGATGGTCTCGGCCACGTAGGCGCCGCTGCTGACGCCCAGCGCGATGATGCCGGCGGTCACGGGCGAGAGCTTCACCCCGATCTGCGGCATGCCGAAATACACGATGAAGACCTGCACGAGGGTCGGCGTGCCGCGGATGAACCAGACGTAGAAGCTCGCCAGCGCCCGGAAGGGCGCGAAGGACGAGCGCTTGCCCAGCGCCCCGAGCAGGCCGCAGGCCCAGCTCACCAGGATGCTCGCCACCGTGACGCCGAGCACCACTAGGGTCGCCGAGAGGAAGCCGGGGCCGTAGGTGACGACCTCGTCCGAGAGGGTGAGCCACCACTCCTGCAACGCCGCGACGCTCATCGCTGTCCCTTCTCCCCGGTGATGGGCCGGCGGCTCACGCCATCTGTCCCGGCGCGGCGGGCTGGTGCAGGACGCGCCGGAGGAACTGGCGCAGCCGCTCGCTCCGGGGGGCGCCGATGATGGCGTCGGGCGGCCCGTCCTCGGCGATCACGCCGCCGTCGAAGAACAGGGTGCGGGTGCCGACATCCCGGGCGAAGGCCATCTCGTGGGTGACGAGCAGCATCGTCATCCCGTCCGCCGCGAGGGAGCCCATCAGCGCCAGCACCTCGCCAACCAGTTCTGGGTCGAGGGCCGAGGTCACCTCGTCGAACAGCATCACCTTGGGCGCCATCGCCAGGGCGCGCACGATCGCCACGCGCTGCTGCTGCCCGCCCGAGAGCTTCGACGGGTAGGCGTGCCGCTTCTCGTAGAGGCCGATGCGCTGGAGCAGCGCCTCCGCCTCCGCGACGGCCTGCCGGCGCGGCATCCGCCGCACCCGGATCGGCGCCTCGATGACGTTCTCCAGCACGGTCATGTGCGGCCAGAGATTGTAGCTCTGGAAGACCATGCCGATCCGCGCCCGCAACTCGCAGAGCTGCTGCGGCGTCGGCTGGCGGCGGGCGCCCTGCTCGTAGTCGAAGGCGAAGCGCTCGAAATCCATGAAGCCGGAGGTCGGCGTCTCCATGAGGTTCAGGCAGCGCAGGAACGTGCTCTTGCCCGAGCCGCTCGCACCGATGATCGACACGACCTCGCCCTCGTGGATGTCGAGGGAGATGCCCTTCAGGACCTCGTTGGTGCCGTAGCTCTTGTGCAGCTTCCTGATCTTCAGGAGCGGGGGCGCGGCCGTCTCGATCTGAGCCATCGTCGAACCTGATGTCGTGCGATCGTGGCGCAGATCAATGCTTCGATCAGCGTGCAGAACGCGTTAGTTGACTGTGTTATTGTGCATCAAATCTCTCAATGTGGAGATTTAATTTTTCATCCGGCGACGTTTTACATTGCCAAGCTGGATGGAATGCCTTAGCAGAACCGGTATACCGCCGGCATTCAAGCGGTATTTTTGAGCATGGCTGCCTCCGACATGGTCATCGAGCTTCCGGGCCCCGGTATTCCCTTCGCGACCGCGCCGGGCGCGTGCCTCATTGTTCAGCCGATGGACCGGGTCGGACCCGCGCGGCAGCCGGCATGACCCGGCTCGCGATCGATCCGGATCTCTGCGTGGGCCTGTTCGCCGAGCTCCTGAGCTTCAGCCAGGACGCGCCGGGCGTGACGCGGGCGGCCTACGGCGTCGGCGAGGAGCGCGCCCACGCCCTGATGCGGGCCACCGGGCTGGCGCTGGGGCTCGCCGCCGAGACCGACGCGGCCGGCAACCTGTTCCTGACGATGGCGGGCCGCGACCCGGCACTGGCGCCCTGGATGGTCGGCTCGCACGTCGACACGGTGCCCCACGGGGGCAATTTCGACGGGGCGGCGGGCGTGATCGGCGGCCTCGCGGCCGTGGAGGCCCTGCGCCGGGCTGGGATCGTGCCGGCGCGTCCCGTGACGGTGGCGGTGTTCCGGGCCGAGGAGAGCGTGTGGTTCCCGGCCTCCTACGTCGGCAGCCGGGCCGCGCTCGGCCTGCTGCCGCCGGAGGTGCTCGACCTGCCCCGCGCCGATACCGGCCGGAGCCTGCGCGACCACATGGCCGAACTCGGCCTGCGGCCGGGGGCGGTGGCGCGGGGCGAGCGGCTCCTCGATCCGGCGCGGATCCACGGCTTCGTCGAGATGCACATCGAGCAGGGCCCGGCGCTGGAGGCGGCCGGGCTCCCCGTGGGCTTCGTCACGGCGATCAGCGGCAGCTTCCGCTACCGCAAGGCGGCCTGCTTCGGCCGCTACGGCCATTCCGGCGCCGTGGCGCGGAGCGAGCGCAGCGACGCCGTCTTCGCCCTCGCCGACCTGATCACCGGCCTGGACGGCCTCTGGGGCGCGCTCGAGGCGGAGGGATGCCCGGCCACGATCACGCTGGGCGAGGTCGCCACCGACCCGGTCCAGCACGCCTTCGCCAAGATCCCCGGCGAGGTCCGCTTCTGCCTCGACGTGCGCAGCACCGAGCCGGCCGTTCTCGACCGGGTCGAGGCGGCGCTCGCCGAGCATATCGCCGCCATCGAGGCCGCCCGCTCGGTACGCTTCGTGCTGGGCGAGCGCACCGGCAGCACGCCGGCGCGGATGAGCGCCGCGCTGGTCGAGGCCCTGTCCGGCCACGCGCGCCGGCTCGGGACGCCGTTCCGCACGATGGCGAGCGGGGCGGGGCACGACACCGCGACGCTGGCCGGCCAGGGCGTGCCGAGCACGATGATCTTCATCCGCAACCAGAACGGCAGCCACAACCCGGACGAGGCGATGCGGATCGCGGATCTGTGCGCCGCCGCCACCCTGGTGGCCCACCTGGTCGCCGAAGCCTGACCCCGCGCGAGAGAAGGGATGCACCGATGATCGTCGATCTGAACTGCGACATGGGCGAGGGCTTCGGCGTCTACCGTCTGGGCGACGACGCCGAGATGCTGACCGTGGCGACCTCGGCCAACATCGCCTGCGGCTTCCACGCCGGCGACCCGCTGGTGATGCACGAGACCCTGAGCCGCGCCGCCGCGAACGGCGTGCAAGCGGGCGCCCACCCGAGCTTCCTCGACCTCTGGGGCTTCGGCCGGCGGCCGATCCACGGCGAGCGCCCCGCCGACATCGAGAAGGCGGTGCTCTACCAGGTCGGCGCGCTGGTGGCGCTGGCGCAGGATGCCGGCTGCCCGGTGCGCCACGTGAAGACCCACGGGGCCATGGGCAACATGGCCAACGAGGATGCCGACCTCGCTCTGGCGGTGGCCCGGGCGGTCCGCACCCTCGACCGCGACCTGATCTTCGTGGTGATGCCCGGCCTGGAGACCGAGCGGGCCGGCGAGAAGCTCGGGCTGCCGATCGCGCGCGAGATCTACGCCGACCGCGCCTACGCGGATGACGGCACCCTGGTCTCGCGCAAGCTCCCCGGCGCCGTGCTGCACGATCCCGATTCCGTCTCGGAGCGCGTGGCGCGGATGCTGGAGGACGGGGCGATCACCTGCCTGTCCGGGCGGCGCATCCCGACGCGGATCGACACGGTCTGCGTCCACGGCGACACGCCCGGCGCGGTCGCCATGGCGCGCCGCCTGCGCGACGACTGCGCCGCCAAGGGGATCGCCCTGCGCCCGATGGCCGAGGTGCTCGGTGTCTGAGCCCGGCTACCGCCTCCTCGATAGCGGCGACCGGGCGCTCACGGTGGAGCTCGGCCGCGCGGTCGATCCCGCGATCAACGCGCGGGTCATCGCCCTCGACGCGGCGCTCCGTGGCGCCGGGCGCCCGGGCCTCTTGGAGACCGTGCCGACCTACCGCTCGCTCCTCGTCCTCTACGATCCGGACCTGCTGCCCCGGGCCGACCTCGCCGCGCTGATCGCCGCGCACTGGCCGCCGCCGGACGGGGCGGCGGGCTCGCTGCGCCGCTGGCGGGTGCCGGTCCATTACGGCGGCGCGCACGGCGCCGACCTCGACGACCTCGCCGCCGGGGCCGGGCTCAGCCCGGAGGCGGTGATCGCCCTTCATTCCGGCCGCGACTACCGCGTCTACATGATCGGCTTCGCCCCCGGCTTCGCCTATCTGGGCGGCCTCGATCCCCGGCTCTACGCGAGCCGGCGCACCGATCCCCGACCCAGGACCCCGGCGGGCAGCGTCTCGATCGGCGGGAACCAGACCGGCGTCTCGCCGCCCCTGGAGCTGCCGAGCGGCTGGCAGCTCATCGGCCGCACGCCCGCGCGCTCCTACGATCCGGGCCGGGCCGAGCCGTTCCTGTTCGCGGCCGGCGACCTGATCCGGTTCGAGCCGATCGACCGCGCCGCGTTCGACGGCCTCAGCGAGGCCGCCCGCGCCGGCGAGACCGTCGCGACCCTGGAGCGGATCGATGCCTGAGGGCCTGCGCGTCATCGCCCCCGGCGTGGCCTCGACCCTGCAGGATGCCGGGCGGCCGGGCTACCTGCGCTACGGCATCTCGGGGTCCGGCGCGATGGATCCCGACCTGCTGGCCCTGGCCAACGGCCTCGTCGGCAACCCGCTCGACGCCGCGGTGATCGAGATGGCGATGGTCGGTCCGACCCTCGCCTGCGAGACGGATATCTGCCGCGTCGCCCTCGCCGGCGCGCCCTTCGCGATGAGCCTGAACGGCCGCGCCCTCGACCCGTTCACGGCCCACGACCTGCGGCGGGGCGACCGGCTCGTCCTGGGCGGACCGCGGCAGGGCCTGCGCGCCTGCCTCGCGGTCGCCGGGGGCTTCGCCGTCGCGCCGATGCTCGGCAGCGTGGCGACGCACACCCGCACCCGCCTCGGCGGCCTCGACGGTCATCCCCTGGCCGCGGGCGACCTGCTGCCCCTCGCGGCGCCCGCGCCCCGCGACCGTCCGCTGACCCTGCCGCCGGCCCACCGGCCGACCTTCGGTGGCCCGATCCGGGTGGTGCTCGGGCCGCAGGCCGACGGCTTCACCGAGGACGGCCTGCGGACGTTCCTCTCCGAGCCCTACACCCTCACGGCGCGGGCGGACCGGATGGGCTGCCACCTCGACGGGCCGCCGATCGCCCACGCGGACGGTTTCAACATCGTCTCGGACGGGATCGTGAACGGCTCGATCCAGGTGCCCGGACACGGGCGCCCGCTGATCCTGCTGGCCGACCGCCACACCACCGGCGGCTACCCGAAGATCGCCACCGTGATCTCGGCGGATCTCGGCCGCCTCGCGCAGGTGCGGCCGGGGGAGACGATCCGGTTCGCGGCCGTCGCCGTCGCGGAGGCCCAGGTCATCGCCCGCGCCGCGCGAAGCGCTCTGGCCGCGCGGCTGACGGCGCTGGTGCCGGCCGGCGGCGGCGATCTCGACAGCGCGTTCCTGCTGTCCTGCAACCTCGTCGGCGGCGTCGTCTCGGCGCGTGCCCCCGATCCGGCGCCCTGACGGCGCCGCACCTCCTCCATCCAGCAAGAGACCGTCGATGCTCACGCCGTTCCACCTCGCCTACCACGTCACCGACCTCGACGCGGCGCGCCGCTTCTACGGGGGCGTCCTCGGCTGCCAGGAGGGCCGCAGCACCGAGACCTGGGTCGATTTCGACTTCTTCGGCCATCAGCTGTCGCTGCACCTGGGCGAGCCCTTCGCCACCACCCGGAGCGGGAAGGTCGGCGACCACACGGTGATGATGCCGCATCTGGGCGTGGTGCTGCCGCTCGACGCCTGGGAGGCGCTCGCCGGCCGTGTCGAGGCGGCCGGCATCGCCTTCGACATCCCGCCCGTCGTCCGCTTCGCCGGCGAGCCCGGCGAGCAGCGCACGATGTTCTTCTTCGACCCGAGCGGCAATCCGATCGAGATCAAGGGTTTCCGGGATCTGGCCGGCGTCTTCGCGCACTGAGGCGCGTATCCGCGAAGCCGCCCGTCGCCGGAGCGGCGACGGGCGGCCAGGACGCGACGTCCGTCAGGCGCGGCGGGCGTTCCAGAAGACGAACTGGCCGTCGACCACGTCCCGGAGGTCGCGCCGGAAGGCCGTCCGGTAGAAGTACTGGCCGGTCGGCAGGTACGGCACGTCGCGCATCGCCAGGGTCTGCATCCGGGCCGCGATCGCCTGGCGCGCGGCCTGGTCCGGCGCCTCGATCCAGGCCTCGCGCAGGCTCTCCAGTTCGGGCAGGTCCGGCCAGCCGAAGAAGCCCTTCGGGCCGCCGCAGCGCAGGACCTGCTCCACGACCGGGTTCGCCATGTCGAGGCCGGTCCAGGTCGTGGTGAAGATGTTCCAGCCGCCCTGGTCGGGGGGCGCCTTGCTGGCGCGGCGGGTGACCAGCGTGCCCCAGTCGGACACGACGTACTGCACGTTCATCCCGAGGCGCTGGAGCAGGTCGTGCATGATCTCGCCGAGGGCGCCGAGCACGGGGTTCTCGCTCGTCGACATGAGCACGACGCGCTCGCCCTGGTAGCCGGCCGCCACGAGGTCGCGCTTGGCCTTGGCGAGATCGCGCGGCCGGGTGAGCACGTCGAGCCCGGCATCGGTGGCCATCGCGGTCCCCGGCGTGAACAGGCCGACATCCTTGCGCCACAGCTTGGGATCGTCGCCGGCGGCCGCCGCCATGAAGTCTGCCTGGGACAGGGCCTCGAGGACCACGCGCCGGACCGCGGGCTTGTCGAAGGGCGGATGGAGATGATTCATCACGCCGGTGCCGAGATTGCCGAGCGGCGAGGCGAGCTGCGTGGCGATCTGCGGGTGCGCCTGAAGCGTCGGCACGAGATCGCTGATCGGGTTCTCCCACCAGTCGACCTCGCCGTTCTGAAGGGCGGCGGCCGCGGTGCCGGGATCCGGCATGACCTGCCACTCGACTCGCTCGAAATGGACACGCTTCGGCCCCGCCACCCAGGAGACCGGGCCGTTCTCCCGGGGCCGGTAGTCCGGGTTGCGGTCGTAGACCACGCGGGCGCCGACGAGCCGCTCCTTGGTGTTGAACCGGAACGGCCCGGAGCCGATCAGCTCGGGGATCTGCTGGGCCGGGTCGGTGGCGGCGAGGCGCTCGGGCATGATGACGAGGACCGGCGGACCGAGCTTCGCCAGCGTCTCGAGCATCAGCCCGTAGGGCCGCTTCAGGCGAATGACGAAGGTGCGGTCGTCCGGCGCCTCCAGGGCGTCCGTGCGCGCCATCAGGGCCTGCCCGAGGCTGTCGCGTTGCGCCCACCGCCGGATCGACGCGACGCAGTCGCGGCCCCGCACCGGCTCGCCGTCGTGGAATCTCAGGCCCTCGCGCAGCCGGAAGGTCCAGCGCCGCCCGTCCTCCTCGACCGTGTGGCCCTCGACCATCTGCGGCTGCGGCGTGAACTGCGCGTCGAGGCCGTAGAGCTGGTCGAACACCATCAACGCGTGGTTGCGCGTGACGTAGGCCGTGGTCGTCACCGGATCGACGATGGTGAGGTCGGATTGCGGCACGAAGCGCAGGACGCTCGCCCGGCCGCCCTGGGCGAGGGCCGGGCGGGCCGGCAGGAAGGGCGCGGCGGCCGCGGCGGCGGCACCGCCCAGGAAGGTTCGTCGCAGCATGGGGTCACTCCTGGCGTTCCGGGTCAGGCGGACGGGGACGCAGCGCCGGTCGGCCTTCCGTGCGAGGCCAATTTCTGCGGGCGCAGTCCGCGGGAGCACAACCTGCAAGGGCCGTTCCGCCCCGGCCGGTCACGGGGTGCGGACGGCCTCTTCGGCCCGCCGGCGCAGGGCCGCGCGGTCGATCTTGCCGGTCGAGGCGAGCGGCAGCGCCTCGACGAACCAGACCCGACGCGGGTGCTGGTAGGCCGGCGCGTGTTCGAGCGCGTAATCCTTGAGAGCGGCCTCGTCGACGGTGGCGGCGGGCCGGCGGACCACGAAGGCGACCGGCTTGGTGCCCTTGATGGCGTCGTCCACCGGCACCACGCAGGCCTGGAGCACCGCGGGGTGGCGCTCCAGCACCAGCTCGACCTCGCCCGGAAAGATGTTCTCGCCGCCGGAGACGAACATGTCGTCGGTCCGCCCGAGGAAGTAGAAGAACCCGTCCGCGTCGCGGCGGAAGACGTCGCCGGTGTCGTAGAACCCGTCCGCGGTGATCGGGACGGGCACGTCTGGCCGGTTGTGGTAGCCGAGCATGATCGCGGGGCTGCGCATCTGCAGGATCCCGGTCTCCGGGGCGTCCGGTCCGACGAGGCGCACCGCCACCTGGGGATGCGGCGCGCCGACCGACGCGACCGGCGTCGGCAGGCCGTCCGGATGGTCGCCGAACACGACCGGGCCGCCCTCGGTGGTCCCGTAGGCGTTGAGGATGCGGGCGTTCGGCAGGAGGGCGCGGATCTGCCGGGCGAGGGTGTCGTTGACCGGCGCCGAGCCCATCCGGACCGTCCGCACGTCGGTGAGGTCGGCTTCCGCGAGGAGATCCGGCTCCCGCAGCATCATGGCGATCATCGGCGGCACGGCGGTGAGCCACGTGCAGCGGTACCGGTCGATCGCCGCGATGTAGGCCCGCGCCTCGAATTGCGGCAGCAGCACCATCGTGGCGCCGGCCGCGCAGACGAGGAGCGCCAGGGCGAGCGCGTTCATGTGGTAGAGCGGCGCCGCCACGAGCAGCCGGTCGTCGCGCAGGTCCGTCTCCGCGGCGCGGGTCCGCGCCACCCAGAGGTGGCTGGCATGGCTCAGCCGCACGCCCTTCGGCCGGCCCGTCGAGCCGGACGTGTAGAGGAACAGGGCCGCCTCGTCGGGCTCGGGCACGACCGGCACGAACGGACCGGGGTCGAGCCAGGCCGCGAAGCCCTCCGGCCCGTCATCGTCGAACCCGGCGATCCGGATATCGGGGCCGAGATCGGCCAGCAGCGCCCGGCGCGGGCCGTCGCAGAGCACGAGCCGCGCCCCGCAATCGGCGAGCACGGCGGCGATCGTGGCCGGCGGGAACTTGTGATTGACCGGGACCGGGACCACGCCGGCGCGCATCGCCCCGAGCAGCGCCGCGATCGTGTCGGGCCGGTTGGCCGCGAGGATCGCGACCCGCGCGCCGCGGGCGATCCCGCCGCGCAGCAGGCCGCGGGCGAAGGCGTCGGCCCGGGCGTCGAGGCCGGCGCGGGTCATCACCGCGGGCTCGCCATCCGGGCCGACGCCGATGATCCGCGGCCTGTCCGGCGGGCCGGACCGGTCGACGAGGTCGCCGAGATTGGTCGGAGCCGTGGCCGCGCGCGTCATGGGGCCGCCCTGCACACGAGACGGAGGTCGAAGGCCGGTAGCGTCAGCGTGGCCGCGTCCGGCCCGTGCCGAACCCAGGCCGCCTCCGGGAGCGCGCCCGCGCGGGCTTCGAGGGCGTCGAGGTCGCGGAAGCGCAACGCCAGGGCGGAGAAGCGGGCGGCCGGCCCCGGCACGATCGCCACCCGCGTCTCGCCGAGCCGGAGGGTCCGGACGCCGCCCGCGGCCTCGGCCGGGGCGCCGCTCGCGCTCGCGTAGAGGGCGGCGTCGGCCTCCGGCGCCGGGCTCTCGATCGTCAGCGCGTCGAGCCCCGAGAACCCGTTCGGATGGTCGAGCCATTCGGGGCGCCAGACGAGATCCGGGGTCAGGTGCTCGCAATGGTAGAGGCGCCCCGCCGGGAACCTTTCGACCGGCACCCGCACCGTGCGGAACCGGGCCGTTTCCTCGCGGCCGTCGACGGTCACGGGGCGCGTGAAGGCGACGGGCGGCCCGGCCGCGAGCCCCGCCGCGGCGAGGCGGGCATGCGTCGCGTCGGCGTCCCGGCTCGCCACGACGAGCCCGTTCAGGCCGAACGGGCTGTCCAGAACGTCCTGCCGCTGCGGACCCGTCTCGGGCAGGCCGACGAGTTCGAGGTAGGGTCCGGCCGTCATCATCAGGTGGTTGACGGAGCCCAGCGAGTGGTGGCCGCGCGGCGTCAACCGGAAGCCGAGGGCGGCGAACAGGTCCGCCGCCTCGTCCATCCGCCGCAGCACGTTGATCACGACGTGGTCGAGGGCCCCATCCGCCGGGGCGACGGGGGCCGGTCCGGTCATTTCGGCGGCGCCGTCATGTAGACGCCGCGGCCGCTCGCGAGCAGGCGCCCCTCCGGGTCGAGGATCTGCGCCTCGGCCACCGAGAGCTGGTTGCCGAACTTCACCACCGTGCCGCGGCAGGTGAGATCGCCCTGCATCGCGGCCCGGTGGTAATCGACCCGCAGGTCCACGGTGGGGACGCCCCGGCCGGTCTTGGAGACTAGCGCCCAATCGGCGGTGAGGTCGACCAGCGTCGCCAGGATGCCGCCGTGGACGTAGCCGCGCTCGGCGTTGACGACCCATTCCGGCCGCCACGTCGCCTTCAGTTCGATCGTCCCATCGCCGACGGCGACGACGGAGAGGCCGAGCCACTGGTGGAACGGGCCGCGCAGCAGCAGCGCCTCGACCTGCTCCTTGGTGAGGGGGGTGTCGGACATGGCTTCGAGATCTCCTCGGGCGGGGCTGGGGGCGTGGACGCGCGGCGGACCGGCTTCGGGCGGTGTCAGGGGGTGACGACGATCTTGCCCATGACCTCGCGGTCGCGGATCATCCGCAGGCCCTCGGCGGCCTCCTCGAGGGGCAGGAGCTTGTCGATGGTCGGCTTCAGCGTGCCGGCCTGGATCATGTCCATCAGGGCCGACAGGTTGTCGTCGTAGAAGCTGTTGGAGCCGATCACCTTGAGCTCGAAGCTCCAGATGTAGCGGAGATCCTCCTTGGGATCGTGCCCCGCGGTGGCGCCGCAGACGAGCAGCGTGCCGCCGCGCTTCAGGCACTTGAGCGAGGGCACCCAGGTGTCGCCGCCGGTGAAGTTGATCACCACGTCGACGCCGCCCTCGTAGGTCCGGCGCTGCGGCTTGCCGTACTGCTGGATCGCCCACTTGGAGAAGTCGGTCTCGCGGTAGTTGACGACGTGGTCGGCCCCGAGGGCCGTCAGCGCCGCCATCTTCTCGGCGCTGCCCGCGCAGGCGATGACCTCGGCGCCGAGCTGCTTGGCCAGCATCACGCAGCCGGTGCCGACGCCGCCGCTGGCGCCCAGGATCAGGACCTTGTCGCCGGCCTTCACGGTGTTGTGGGTGATCAGCATGCGGTGGGCCGTGCCGTAGGCCACCGGCAGGGACGCCGCGTCCGCGTAGCTCACGTCCGGCGGCATCGCGATGAGCTGGCTCGTCGAGACCCGGCAGTACTCGGCCATGCCGCCGTCGAGCATCTCGCCCATCAGGCCCTTGGCCTTGTTGAGCGGGTTGACCAGCACCCGGTCGCCGACGCGCCACTCCGCGACGCCCGCGCCGAGCTCGACGATCTGCCCGGCCATGTCGAGGCCGATCACCACCGGCATCGGCACCTTGATGCCGGGCATGCCCTTCACGGTGAACACGTCGTGGTAGTTGAACGAGGACGCGCCGACGCGGATCAGGACCTCGCCCGGGCCGGGGGACGGCCTCGGATAGTCGTCGACCACCTTCAGCGTGTCGATGTCGCCGTGCGCCTCCAGCACGAGCGCCTTCATCGTCTGAGCCATCGTGGAAACCCTCTTCTGCAGGTCGGAAAGGCTACGGGATCGTCTTCGACCGCTCGTAGGGGCCGGGAACCAGGGCGGTGTCCGGCAGGCTGCCCTGGACGGCGCCGACCGCCTTGAACACGTCGAATTCCCGCTTCAGCGAGGCGATGTCGGCGGGCTCCAGGCTGACCGTGTAGATGCCGTCCCAGAGGCCCGCGTAGGCGGCGGCGTCGGCGTCGCTCAGGTTCGCGGCCGCCTTCAGGATCTTGGCCACGCCGGGCTTGTCGGCCTGGCCGAAGGCGTAGGCCTTGCGCATCGCGGCCACGACCTTGGCGGGCGCGTCCGGATTCTGCGTCATCCAGGCGTTGCGCATCAGGCCGACGCCGAGGACCGGCGGCGCGTCCTGCTGGGTGAGGCGCTTCCACTCCTCCCGGAAGGTGCCGAGCCGGCGCAGCTTCACGTCCGGCAGGAGCGCGAGGGTCACGGTGCGCAGGGCCGCGGCGTCGATGTCCTTCTGGACGAGGAATTGCGCCAGCCGGGAATCGTTGCCGGGGACGGCCTGGTAGTCGGCGGGCTTGAGGCCGTGATTGGTCTCCAGGATCGCCGCCGCGATGGCGGCGGTGCCGCTGCCGGCCGGCGAGGTGCCGATCTTCTTGCCCCTGAGGTCGGCCATCGCCTTGATCGGCGAGTCCTCCGGGACGACGAAGTCGAGGTCGGCCACCTGGGTCGCCAGGACGATGCTCATCGGAAGGCCGTCGGCGGTCACGCTCAGCGCCGTCCCGGCGCTCGCCGCGATCGCGAAATCGATCGCCCCGGCGGCCATGGCCTTGGTCGGCGCGTTCACGTCCGGAAACTTGACGTACTCGGCCGTCAGGCCCTCCTTCTCCATGAACTTGCCGGCCTCCAGCACGGCGCCGAAGCCGAGGCTGATGCCCGAGCTCCAGTAGCCGATGCGCACCGTCTCGGCGCGCGCGAGGCCAGGCAGGCCGACCGCGCAGAGCGCGGCGACGGCGAGGGCGCGGATCCGTTTCAAGGCGTTCTCCAGGACGGGGGATGGGAAGGGCGTTTGGCGGGCGGACCCCCGCGCGGCGGCCGCCGTCATGGCTGCGCCGCCTTCTTCCAGGCGAACAGGCGCTGCTCGGCCGGCTTCAGGACCAGGGTCTCGAGCCCGATCATCAGGGCGACGAGGGTGAGGGTCCAGGCGAAGACCTGATCGGTCTGGACGAGGTCCGCGGCCTGCCGGAGGCGGTAGCCGATGCCGCTGCTCGCCCCCAGCGACTCCGCCACGAGGACGACCCGGGCCCCGAAGCCGATGGCGAGGCGCGCGCCCGCGAAGAAGGCGGGCAGGATCGTCGGCAGGTAGATCTTGGTCAGCACCTTGCGGCGCGGCATGCGGAAGGTGCGGGCGAGCTCCAGATGCTCGGCGCTGACCGTGCGCGTGCCCTGCCAGACGTTGGTCAGGATCAGCGGCATCGCGGTCATGAACACCACGAAGATCGTGGTCCAGTTCGAGAGGCCGAACCAGATCAGCGCGAAGATCGCCCAGATCGCGGACGACACGGTGTTGGTCACCGTCAGCACCGGCTCGAAGAACCGACCGAGACGCGGGCTCGCGCCGAGCAGCAGGCCGAGCGGCAGCCCCACGAGGGCCGCGAAGGCGAGGCCGGCGCCGATCCGGCCCAGCGTGATGCCGAGATCGGCGGCGAATCCCGGCGTGGCGACGAGCCCGAGCCACGTGTGCCAGACCCGCGCGGGGCTCGGCAGGACGAAGCTCGGCGCCTGCAGCGATCCGAGCTGCCACGCGGCCAGCGCCAGGGCGAGGAGGGTCAGCCGTTGCAGGAGCAGGCCGGCCCGGCGTCCGGCTGTGGACGTCCGTGTCTGCCGGATCAGGCGGGGCGGTGTCTTCACGAGCATCGCGCGCTCGCGGCGGAGAGGCTGATGCGCAGGCGCCGGACCTCCTCGGCGACCTCCGGCGAGAGCGGGTCGCGGGGATACGGCAGGTCGATCGCCCGGACGGTGCCGATCCGGCCCGGCCGCGGGTGCAGGACGACCACCTGGCTCGCCAGCACCACCGCCTCCTCGACGTCGTGCGTGACGAAGACCAGGGTCATCGCCCGCAGGCCGGCGATGCGCAGCAGCTCCGCGTGCATCTGCGCGCGGATCTCGGGATCGAGCTTCGAGAACGGCTCGTCGAGGAGCAGGATCTTGGGCTCGGTCACGAGGCTGCGCGCGAGCGCCACCCGGCTGCGCATGCCCCCCGACAATTCGTGCGGGTAGGCGTCGCGGAAGGCCTCCAGCCCGACGAGCCGCAGGGTCTCGTCGACCCGCCGCGCCCGCTCCGCCCGGCCCATGCGTCCGGCCTCGAGGCCGAAGGCGACGTTCTGGGCGGCCGTGCGCCAGGGCAGCAGCCGGTCCTCCTGGAACATGTAGGTCATGGCCCGCCAGTCGCGGAAGGCGTGCGACGGGATGCCGTTCAGGAGGACGGCGCCCTGATCGGGCTCGACCAGCCCGGCGATCATGTTGAGGAGGGTGCTCTTTCCGCAGCCCGACGCGCCCAGGATCGCGACGATCGCGTGCTGCGGGATCGCGATGTCGACGGTGTCGAGGACGTGGAGCGGCCCGCCCTCGCGCCGGTCGAACCACTTGCTGACATGGTCGAGCTCGACGGCGTTCACGGCTCGCCCCCGTCGACCTGGGCCGGTCGCACCGGCGCCACCACCGCGGTGTCGCGCAGGCTGGCGATGACCTTCTCCAGGGTCATGTCGCGGAACGTCTCGACGTGGCGGCGGGCCACCAGGGCGGCGCTGTCGGCGTCGCCCGCCACGAGGTGCTCGATCATCGCGGTGTGGTCGTTCTCGATGTTCGGCCGCACCCCCTGCACGCCGAAGCCGAGGGCGACGAGGCGGGTCATCTCGTCGAGGAGGCCCGACAGCGTCCGGTACAGGCGCCCGTTCCCCGAAGCCGCGGCGATCGCGAGGTGGAAGCCCCGGTTGGCCTCCAGGAAAAAGTCGATCTGGTTGCCCATCTCCACCGTGATCTTGCGGCGGCAGGCCTGCTCCAGGCGCTCCAGATGCGCCCGGTTCACGCGGCCGGCGGCGCCCCGCGCCGCGAGGGGCTCAAGCTCCATCCGGAGGGCGAAGACCTCGTCGACATCCTTCACGGTCACCGGGCTGACCCGGTAGCCGTGCCGCGGCATCGAGCTGACGAAGCCTTCCTGGGCCAGGCGCTGGAGCGCGATCCGGCAGCTCGCCTTGCCGATCTCGAACCGCTCCATCACCTCGGCCTCGGTGAAGCGCGTGCCGGGCAGGAGGCGGCAGGCGACGATCTCGCGGCGCATCAGGTCGTAGGCCTGGTTGCCCTTGCGCGTGGCGTCGGGGACGGCGAGCACCGTCGTGGTCGGGCGAGCGGGCCGGGACCTGTCATCGCGGGTCGTCATCGCACCTCGCTGTTCGGGCATTGAGGCTCCCACAGCATGCTGTGAGCTGCCCACCGCACGCAGGACATGTGCCAACCCCGCGCCGGCCCCCCCGCGCGCGGCGCCCATCGGCGGACGGAACGATGGTCGGGTGCCGGCATTCGTCGCGCGGTGGGAAGCTCAGATGCGACGCGTGATCAGCTCAGCGCGCGCTGTGGGCATTCCATGCCGTATTTATGCGCAACGTCTCCGCGTTCTGTAAATGGAATGCGCGTCCAATTTTCGCGAAGATGTTGGAAGAAAGAGCTTTTCGCGGCACTCCAAGGCAGAACGATCTGTATTTTCTTTGAGCAGTGGGGCCTGCTGCGGGCCGCGTCGGCGACGCCCTACAGGATGTCGGGCTGGCCGCGCCGATGCTCGTGCCCCGCGATGACGCGGCGCAGGAGCCGGGTCAGGGTGTCCTGCTCCGCCGGCGTGAGGGCCTCGACGGTGAGGGCGTGCGCGGCCCGCGCCGCCGGCTCCATCGCGCCGTGGAGCGCGGCGCCTTCGTCCGTCAGCCGGCAGACCTGCGCGCGGCGGTCGAGGGGCGAGGTCGTGCGGCTCACCAGACCGCGGGCCGCGAGGCGCTTCAGGGCGCCGGTCGTCGTCGTCCGGTCAAGGGCGACCGAGCTCGCGAGCGTCGTCTGATCGGCCTCCCCCAGATCGCGCAGCAGCGAGAGCAGGCTGTACTGGAGCGGGGTGACGCGAAACGCGGCACAGCGTTCGGCGAAGAGGCTGACGTGGATCTGGTGCATGCGGCGGGCGAGGAAGCCCGGGCGCTCGGCTAGTGGCCAGTGCCGGGCGTCCACCGCCCCTGACGCGGTCCCCGCTTCCGCCAATCCCGCCGCGCAGCCGGCATCCGGGACCTCATCCATCGTCCGCCTCCGCAGAACGGTTCCAGCCTTGGCACGCGGTGTGCAGAGCCGGAATACGAAGCATGCTTCGCTTTTGGCAAGGGCGAGGCCGGCGTGCGCCGGCCGGGACCACGAGGTCGACATGGACAATCGCCGCTATGATCTGGTTCTGCGGGGCGGGCGGGTGATCTGCCCGGCCTCAGGCATCGACGGCATCCGCGACGTGGCGGTGCGGGACGGGCGCATCGCCGCCGTGGCGGAGACGATCCTGCCCTCGGCCGCTGCCGAGGTGGTCGACGTCGCGGGCAAGCTCGTCCTGCCCGGCATGATCGACACCCACGCCCACGTCTACCAGTACGTCACCGGCCGGTTCGGCCTGAACCCCGACATGGTCGGCGTGCGATCGGGCGTGACCACGGTGGTGGACCAGGGCGGGCCGTCCTGCATGACCCTGCCGGGCTTCCGCCACTTCATCGCCGAGCGCTCCGAGACGCAGGTGCTCGCCTTCCTGTCGGCCTACCTCGTCGGCGGCCTGGAGGGGCATTTCTACCCGAACCTCTACAGCCCGGACGGCGTCGACATCGACGCGACGGTGAAGTCGGCCACCGAGAACCGCGACCTCGTGCGCGGCATCAAGGGCCATGCCGAGATCGGCGGCTTCGCCCGCTGGGGCATCAAGGTGATGGAGATGGCGGCCGAGATCAGCCGCCGCGCCGACCTGCCGCTCTACGTGCATTTCGGTCAGCTCTGGGGCCTGCCGGAATCCGGCGCCAACGGCGAGGATGCCGACACCATCGTCGAGCGGGTGATCCCGCTGCTGCGGCCCGGCGACGTGCTGGCCCATCCCTTCACCCGCCACCCGGGCGGCTTCATCAACGAGCAGGGCGAGGTCCACCACATCATCCGCCGGGCCATGGAGGCCGGGCTCAAGGTCGATGTCGGCCACGGCAGCCACTTCTCCTACCGCGTGGCCCGCGCGTCCCTGCCGGCCGGCGTGATCCCCTACACGCTCGGCGCCGACATGCACGGCTACAACACCGAGGTGCCCGAGGTGACGAAGCCCGCCGGCACCCCGGACGAGCACCACGACGACGAGAACCACCCGTTCCTCGGGCAGGCCCGGTTCAGCCTCACCCAGGCGATGAGCTCGATGATGGCGCTGGGCATCCCGCTAGAGGAGGTGGTGCCGATGGTGACGTCGCACCCGGCCGAGATGCTGCGCATGGGCGACCGGATCGGCGCCCTCAAGATCGGCTACGCGGCCGATGTCTCGGTGCTGCACGACGATCGCGGCCGCTTCCTGCTGCGCGACAACGAGGACACGCGGGTGATCGCCGACCGCCTGCTGCGACCGGCCTTCTGCCTGCGCGCGGGGAAGCGCTTCGAGGCCGACTCGCCGATCCTGCCTCAGGCGATCGCGGCCTGAGGTGGCGCCGGTGCCCGCCTTCGCCCTCGACGACCCGACCCCGCCGGATCCGCGCCGCCGCTGGGACAGCCTGGACTTCGCGGCGCGGGGCGCCTGCTACGACAACAACGCGGGCGTGCCGGACAGCGCCGCGCAGGTCGCGGCCCGCAACGCGGCCTCCGCGGCCTACCGCGCGGCGCACCCGGCCGGGCTCGACATCCCCTACGCCGCCGGCGCACGCACCGGCTTCGACCTCTACCCGGCGTCGGAGACGGGGGCGCCCTGCCTCGTCTTCGTCCACGGCGGCTACTGGCAGCGCAACGCCCGGGCCGATTTCGCCTGCTTCGCGGAAGGGCTGAACACCGCCGGCTGGTCGGTGGCGATGCCGGGCTACACCCTGGCACCCGAGGCGAGCCTCACCGGCATCGTCGCCGAGATCGGGGCCGCCCTCGACTGGCTCGCCGCGCACGGGACGGCGCGCGGGATCGGCGGCCCGATCGTCCTCGCCGGCTGGTCCGCGGGGGCGCAGCTCGCCGCGCTCCATCTCGGGCATCCCGCCGTGTCCGCGGGTTTGGCGATCTCCGGCGTCTACGACCTCGCGCCGATCCGCGAGACCTACCTGAACGAGAAGCTCGGACTGAGCGGGGACGAGATCGGGACGCTGTCGCCCCTGCGCCTGCCCGTCGTGCCCAAGCCCATGACGGTCGCCTACGGCAGCCGGGAGTTGCCCGCCCTCGTCCGCGACGCGCGCAACCTCCACGCCCTGCGCAGCGCCGCCCACGCGCCGGGCGCCCTGCTGCCGGTGCCGGGCGCCGACCACTTCTCGATCCTCAACGAATTCCGCCGGCCCGACGGCCTTCTGGTCCGCGCCGCCCAGGATGTTCTCGGAGGCGCCCGATGAGCCGCGAGGGCGTCGGGGCTCCGCTGCCCCGCAAGGAGGACGACCGCCTGATGCGCGGGCGCGGCCAGTATGTCGGCGACCTCCGGCTGCCGGGGATGCAGGACGTCGCCTTCGTGCGCAGCCCGCTCGCCCATGCCCGGATCCGCGGCATCCACGTCCCGGAGGCCTATCGCGGCCGCGTCTTCACCGCCGCCGACCTCGACGGCGTGCTGCCGATCCGAGCGGTCTCGGGGCTGCCCGGCTTCAAGGTGTCCGAGCAGCCGGTGCTCGCCACCGGCAAGGTCCGGCAGGTCGGCGAATTGGTGGCGCTGTGCGTCGCCCCGACCCGCGCGGAGGCCGAGGACATCGCCGCCGCCGTGGTGCTCGACCTGGAGGAGCTGCCCGCAATCCACGACATGCTGGCCGCGCGCGCGCCGGGCTCCGCCCTCGTCCACGAGCACTGGGGCGACAACGTCTTCCTGGAGACCCTGGTCGATGTCGGCATCGAGAGCGCCCTCGATGCGCCGATCAAGGTGAGCCGCACCATCTCGACGGGCCGCCAGTGCATGGCGCCGATCGAGGGCCGCGGCACCGTGGTGCAGCTCGATCACCGCCTCGACCAGCTCGTCGTCCACACCGCGAGCCAGATGCCGCACATCGTGCGCAACGGCCTCTCCGAATGCCTCGGGATCGAGCAGGGCCGCATCCGCATCGTCTCGCCGGATGTCGGCGGCGGCTTCGGCTACAAGGCGATCCTGCTCGCCGAGGACGTGGCGCTGGCGTGGCTCGCGCTCCGCTGCGGCCACCCGGTCCGCTGGCTGGAGGACCGGCGCGAGCACCTGACCGCCAACGCCAATTGCCGCGAGCACCATTACCGGATCACCGCCTACGCGGAGCGGGACGGGACCCTGCGCGGCATCGACTGCGAGGCCACCGTCGATTCCGGCGCCTACTCGGCCTACCCGTTCTCGGCCTGCCTGGAGGCCGCGCAGGTCGCCAGCATTCTGCCGGGGCCCTACGATTTCCCGGCCTATCGCTGCCGGACATGGTCGGTGGCGACCAACAAGTGCCCGATCCTGCCCTACCGGGGCGTCGCGCGCACCGGCGTCTGCTTCGCCCTGGAACTGGTGCTCGACGCCGTCGCCCGCGTGGCCGGGATCCCGCCCGAGGCGGTGCGCGAGAAGAACCTCGTGCGGCCCGGGCAGATGCCGTTCGAGAACATCACGAAGAAGCACTTCGACAGCGGCGACTACCCGGAGGCGCTCGCCCGGGCGCTGAAGGCCGTCGACGTGGACGCGATCCGCGCCCGCCAGCGTGAGGGCGAGCCGGACGGTCGCCGGATCGGCCTCGGCCTCGCGATCTACTGCGAGCAGGCCGCGCACGGCACCTCGGTCTATTCCGGCTGGGGCATCCCGATGGTCCCCGGCCACGAGCAGGCCAGCGCCCGCCTCACCCCGGACGGCGGCCTGGAATTGCGGATCGGCGCCCATTCCCACGGCCAGGGCCTGGAGACGACGCTGGCCCAGGTCGCCCACGAGATCCTGGGCGTGCCGGTGGCGCGCACCCGCCTCGTCCACGGCGACACCGCCATGACCCCCTACTCCACCGGCTCCTGGGGCTCCCGCGTCATGGTGATGGCCGGCGGCGCGGTCGCGGCGGCCTGCGAGGCGTTGCGCGACCGCGCCGTGCGGATCGGCGCCCACCTGCTCCAGGCGCGGCCCGAGGAATGCCGGTTCGAGGGCGGCCACGTCGTCGGCCCCTCCGGCGACGTCCCGCTCGAGGCGATCGCCCGCACCTGGTACCGCCGCCCGCAGGACCTCGCGCCCGACACCGATCCGGGCGGCCTCGAAGTCACCGCCGGCTACAAGCCGGTGCGCGATTCCGGCACCTTCTCGTACGCGGCGCACGCGGCCGTGGTGGCGGTCGATCCCGATCTCGGGGCGGTGGAGATCCTCGACTACGTCATCGTCGAGGACGGCGGCACGCTGGTGAACCCCCTCGTGGTCGACGGCCAGATCTACGGCGGCCTCGCGCAGGGGATCGGCACGGCCCTGTTCGAGGAGATGCGCTTCGACGGCCGCGGCCAGCCGCTGGCCTCGACCCTCGCCGACTATCTCCTGCCCGGCGCCGCCGACGTGCCGATGGCCCGCATCGACCACATGGAGACGCCCTCGCCCTACACGCGCTTCGGCCAGAAGGGCATCGGCGAGGGCGGCGCGATCGCGCCGCCTGCGGCGCTCGCCAACGCCGTGAACGACGCCCTCGCGCCGCTGGGCGTCGAGCTGCTGCACTCGCCCCTCACCCCCCGGCGGATCGTGGAGGCGGTGCTCGCCGCCCGTGATCCCGCCGAGACCGCGCGGGAGGCCGCATGAAGCCCGCCGCCTTCGCCTGGGAGCGCCCCGACAGCCTGCCCGCGCTGCTGGCGCGCCTCGCCGAGGCCCCCGCGGGCGTGAAGCTGATCGCGGGGGGCCAATCCCTCGGACCGATGCTGAACCTGCGCCTCGTCGAGCCCGCCCTCATCCTCGACATCACCGGCGTGCCCGAGCTCCGGGACGCGCGAGTCGAGGGCGACACGCTCGTCCTCGGGGCCTGCGTGACCCACGCCGACATCGAGGACGGGCGCGTCCCGGACCTCACCGGCGGCGCGCTGCGCCGGGTCGCGGCCGCGATCGCCTACCGGCCGGTGCGCAACCGCGGCACGGTCGGCGGCAGCCTCGTCCACGCAGACCCGGCCGCCGACTGGGTCACCGCCCTGACGGCCCTCGGCGCCGAGGTCGAGATCGCGGGCCGGAACGGCCGCCGCACCCTTCCAGTGGAGCGCTTCGTCACCGGCGCCCTCGAAGTGGCCCTCGGCGCGGGCGAGATCCTGGTCGCGGTGCGCGTGCCGGCGCTGCCGGCGGGCGCGGCCTGGGGCTACGTCAAGCACTGCGCGAAGATCGGCGAGTTCGCCCACGCCATCGGGGCCGTGCGCCTCGAGCCCGGCGCCGGCCGCGGCCGGGCCGTGATCGGCGCGGTCGAGGGACCGCCCGTGCTCCTGGCCGATGCCCGCCCGCTCTTCGGCGGCCGCATCGGCGCCGACTTCGCCGCGCGCTTCGACCCCCGGGCCGCCGACCAGGCCCTGCGGGAGGCCGGGATGGCCGACGCGGTCGAGCGGCACATCCACGTCACCGTCCTGAGCCGCGCGGTGGCCGCAGCGGCCGCGCCCGATCCCCGCTCCAACACCCTTCCGGAGGCCGCATGAGCGCCGCGCTGGCCGAACCCGGGACGTCGCGCATGGCCCTGGCGCTGACGGTGAACGGCCGCGCCGTGCGGGTCGCGGCCGAGCCGCGCAGCCACCTCGGCGACGTGCTGCGCGACGGGCTCGACCTCACCGGCACGCATCTGGGCTGCGAGCACGGCGTCTGCGGCGCCTGCACCGTGCTTCTCGACGGCGAGCCGGCCCGCGCCTGCCTGACCTTCGCGGGTACCTGCGCGGGCGCCGCGGTCACGACGATCGAGGGCCTCGACGCGGACGCGATCGCGGGCGAATTGCGGGCCGCCTTCAACCGCGAGCACGCGCTCCAGTGCGGCTACTGCACGCCCGGGATGCTGGTGGCCGCCCGCGACCTCGTCCTGCGGCTGCCGGAGGCCGACGAGCGGCGGATCCGCGTCGGCCTCTCGGGCAATCTCTGCCGCTGCACCGGCTATGCCGGCATCGTCCGGGCCGTGATGGCGGTGATCGCGGACCGGCGTGGGCGCGGCATCCCCCCCGAGACCAGCGCGGCGCGGCCGCTCGGCCCGGTCGGCGCCCGGATCGGCGACGCGGCTTTCGCGCCCCTGGAACCGCCGGCGGATCGGATCGCCCCGGCGGCGCCCGCGGCCGTCGCGGACCTGTCCGACGCGTTCACCCCGGCCCACGGCTTCACGCAGGTGCTCGACCTCCCCCACCCGCCGGAGGCCGTCTTCGCCCTGCTGGGCGACCTCGCGGCGGTCGCCGCCTGCCTGCCGGGCGCGGTGCTGACGGCGCGGCCCACCCCCGACACGATCGAGGGCGGTCTGCAGGTGCGGATCGGGCCGATCGCCGCGACGTTCCGCGGCCGCGCCCGCCTCGAACGGGACGAGTCCGCGCGGACCGGCGCGGTCCACGGGGCCGGCACCGACGCGGGTGGCCGCTCGGCCACCGAGGGCCGGATCCGCTACCGGGTCGAGGCCGGGCCGACGCCCGGCACCGCCCGGGTCGAACTCGACGTCGGCTACACCCTGACCGGGCCGCTCGCGCAGTTCGGCCGGCCCGGCCTCGTGCGCGACCTCGCCGGCCGCATCGCCGCGGAGTTCACCCGCAACCTCGATGCCCGGCTCTCGGGCGTCGCGGCGCCGGCGCCCGCCGGCCTCAACCCGCTCCGCCTGCTCCTCGGCCTCGCCCGCGCGCGCCTCGCCGCGTGGTTCGGCCGCGCCTGATCCCATCCCGCCCCAACGCACCGGAGACACGCGAATGCTAGGCAGGTTCACCCTCACGACCGCGATCCTGCTGGCGCTGACGGCCACCGGCGCACGGGCGGAGGCGATCCGCATCGGCGTCAACGAGCCGCTGACCGGGCCGTTCGCGGCCTCGGGCACCTACGTGGTCAACGGCGCCAAGATCGCCGCCGACGAGATCAACGCCAAGGGTGGCGTCCTCGGGAAGAAGCTCGAACTCGTGATCGAGGACAACAAGAGCAACCCGACCGAGGCCGCCGCGGTCGCCGAGAAGCTGATCACCAGCGACAAGACCCCGGTGATGATGGGCGCCTGGGGCTCCAGCCTGACGCTGGCTGTGATGCCCAAGCTCGCGGATTACGAGACGCCGATGCTGGTCGAGACCTCCTCGTCCGGCAAGATCACGACCTCCGGCAACCCCTACGTGTTCCGGATCTCGCCGCCCTCGTCGCTCGAGGCCGAGACCTTCGCGCCCATGGTCGGCCGCCTCGGGCTGAAGAAGGTCGACTTCCTCGTCCTCAACAACGATTTCGGCCGCGGCGCCGCGACCGATTTCGGCAAGATGCTCAAGGACAAGGGCGTGATGGTCGGCCTCGTCGAGACCATGGACCAGGGCGCGCAGGACATGAGCGCCCAGCTCGCCAAGCTGAAGGCGTCGGATTCCGACACGATCATGATCACGAGCTCGGTCGATCAGCTCGTGCTGCTGTTCAAGCAGATGGCGGCGCTCGGCCTGAAGAAGCGGGTCATCACCACCGGCGGATCCCAGAACCCGGACCAGATCATCGCCCAGGCCGGCGCGGCCGCCGACGGCACGATGCACCTGACGACCTTCCTGCCCTGGTCGCCCGACAAGACGCCGGACCCGAAGGCTACCGAGGCCTTCATCGCCGCGTGGAAGACGCGCGGCTTCGACTTCGCCGGCGTCACCGAGAGCTTCCGCGGCTACGACGGCATCCGCGCGATCGCCCACGCCATCGAGAAGGCGGGTTCGGCCGATCCGTCCGCGATCACCAAGGCCTTCTGGTCGGTCGACTTCGTCGGGCTCAACGGGCCGATCCGCTTCGCCAAGGCCGGCCCCGCCGGGAAGGAGAGCGGGCAGAGCAAGCCCGACGTCTACCTCATCGAGATCAAGAACGGGACGGTGATCGTGCCGGCGCTGTGAGCGCCCCCGGGCCGGCGCTCTGATGCCGGCCCCCTCGCCCGTCCGCCGGCCTCCGGGCCGGGGCGCACCCTCGGAGGCCGCCCGTGAACGAACTGATCCAGCACCTCGTCAACGCCCTCATCCTCGGCGGCACCTACGCGCTGCTGGGGATCGGCCTGACGCTGATCTTCGGGATCATGAACGTCGTGAACTTCACCCACGGCGCGCTCTACACGGTCGGCGCCTACGTCATGTACCTCGCGGTCGCCGCGCTGGGACTGAACTTCTTCCTGGCGCTGCCGGTGGCGATCCTCGGCGGGCTCCTGCTCGGGGCCGCGATCGAGTTGCTGCTGCTGCGCCCGTTCCGGGGCTCGGACATCGACACCACCATGCTGGTGATGATCGGCGCCGGCATCGTCCTGCAATCCGGCACGCTCTGGACCTTCGGCGGCGTCGCCAAGGCGATCCCCGTACCCTTCCCCGAGGCGCCGCTCCAGGTCGGCCCGGTCTCGGTGTCGTGGCTGCGGCTGTTCGTGCTCGGGGCGGCGCTGACGCTGATCGCCCTCACCTACGCGCTGATCAACCGGACCAAGCTCGGTCTCGCCATGCGCGCCGCCTTCCAAGATTCTGACACGGCGGCGCTGATGGGCGTCGACGTTCGCTGGATCTACACCGCGACCTTCGCGCTCGGCTCGTCGCTCGCCGCGGCCGCCGGCGCGCTCCTCGGTCCGGTCTACGTGGTGTTCCCGCAGATGGGCGGCCTCGCCGAACTCAAGGCCTTCGCCATCGTCATCCTGGGCGGGCTCGGCAACGTCACCGGCGCGGCGATCGGCGGCTTCATCCTGGCGCTCGCCGAGGAGTTCGGCGCCGGCTACGTCTCCTCCGGCTACCGGGACGCGATGGGCTTCCTGATCATCATCGCGGTCCTGCTCTGCAGGCCGACCGGGTTGTTCGCCAAGGCGGAGCGCATCGGATGAACCGGCTCCTCCCCCTCGCCCTGCTCGCCGGCCTCGTCGCCCTGCCCCTGGGGCTCGGCGCCAACCCCTACCTCCTTAACGCGCTGATCGTGACCGGCATCCTGACGATCGGCGCCATGAGCCTGAACCTGCTCCTCGGCTTCACCGGGCAGCTCAGCCTCGGCCACATCGCGTTCTTCGGGATCGGCGCCTACGTCAGCGCGCTGACCAGCCTCGGCTTCGACGTGGATCTCGGCTTCGGCATCCGGGCGGTCCACGAGCCCTGGCCGGCGGTGGTCGGCCTCCTGCTGGCGACGGCGGCGGCGGGCGCTTGCGGCTACCTGATCGGGCGGCTCTCCTTCCGGGTGCGGGGCGCCTACTTCGTGATCGTGACGATCTCGTTCGCCGAGGTCGTGCGGCTCGTGGCGCTCAACTGGGTGGAGCTGACGCAGGGGCCGCTGGCGCTCACCAACATCCCCGCCATCACCCTCGGCCTGCCGGGCCTCGGGATGTGGACTCTCAAGACCAAGCTCCAGAACTACTACCTCGTGCTGGCCGTGGGGACGCTCTGTTACGCCGTGATCGCCCGCCTGGTCGGCGGGCGCTTCGGCCGGGCGATGCGGGGACTCAAGGAGAACGAGCCGCTGGCGCTCTCGGTCGGCATCAACGCCACGCGCACGCTGACGGTGGCGGCGGTGATCTCGGCCGCCATGGCCGGCGCTGCCGGCAGCCTCTACGCCCACTACCTGCGGATCATCGATCCCGACGTGTTCCTGTTCGCCACCACGGTCACCATGGTCATCATGGTGGTGGCGGGCGGCAAGGGCACCCTGATGGGCCCGGTCGTCGGCGGCCTGATCTTCGGCCTGCTGCCGGTGGCGCTCCGCCCGGTCATGGCGCCGGAGGCGCAGTGGATCGTCTACGGCCTCGTGCTGATCGTGATCCTGTTCGTGATGCCGCGGGGCATCGTGCCGGGACTGGCGGCGCTGCTGGGCCGCCGCCCGGCCGCGGCCGCGCCCGTCCTCGAGGCCAATCCGGCGGTGCAGCGATGAGCGCGATCCTCTCCGTCGAGCATGTCGGCGTCCGCTTCGGGGGCCTCGTCGCCATCGCGGACCTGCATTTCGACGTCCACGCGGGCGAGATCGTCAGCCTGATCGGCCCGAACGGGGCCGGCAAGACGACGGCCTTCAACGTGATGACGGGCTTCCTCAAGCCCAGCCAGGGCGCGGTCCGCTTCCGCGGCACGTCCCTGAAGGGCCTGCCGCCGCACGCGATCACGCGGCTCGGCCTCGCCCGCACCTTCCAGCGCACCAGCGTCTTCCCGGACGACACGGTGTTCGACAACGTGATGATCGGCCTGCACCAGATGGGCGCCGCGGCGGGCCGCGCGCCCATTCTCGACGCGCTTCTCGGCCGCGCGGGGGCCGGCGAGAGGCAGCTGCGCGCCCGGGCCGCGGCGCTCCTCGACTGGGTCGGGCTCGCCGGCCGGGCGCATGAGAAGGCCGGCGCCCTCGCCTACGGGGAGCAGCGCCTCGTCGGGGTTGCGCTGGCGCTGGCTACCGAGCCCGCCATGCTGCTCCTCGACGAGCCGGTCTCGGGAATGAACGCTTCCGAGACGCGGGTCTTCGTGCGCCTGATCCGGCAGATCCGGGAGCACGGCGTCACCATCCTGCTCGTCGAGCACGACATGCCGATGGTGATGGAGGTCTCTGACCGCATCGTCGTCCTCAACTACGGGCGCCTGATCGCCGAGGGGCCGCCGGACCGGATCCGCAGCGACCCGGCGGTGATCGAGGCCTATCTCGGCCAGGGCAGCGCCGCCCGGCAGGCCGCCGCCGCTGCCGCGCAGGAGGCGGTCCATGCTTGAGATCCGCGACCTCGTCTGCGGCTACGGCCACGTCACGGCGCTGAAGGGGCTCACGATCGACGTGCGCGAGGGTCAGCTCGTGGCCCTCGTCGGCGCCAACGGCGCCGGCAAGTCCACGACGCTCCGGGCGATCTCCGGCCTCGTCCCGCCGCGCTCCGGCGCGATCCGGTTCGCCGGCCGGGACATCGCGGGGGCGGAGCCCCGCCGGATTTTGGCGGCGGGCATCGCCCATTGCCCGGAGGGCCGGCGCGTCTTCCCGCAGATGACGGTCGCCGAGAACCTCGCCATGGGCGCCTATCTGCGCCGCGACCGGGCGGCGGTCGCGGCGGACCTGGCGCGCATCTACGGGGAGTTCCCGCGCCTCGCGGAGCGCCGCGACCAGGCGGCCGGCACGCTGTCGGGCGGCGAGCAGCAGATGCTGGCGATCGGCCGCGCGCTGATGGGGCGCCCGAAGCTCGTGCTGTTCGACGAGCCCTCCCTGGGGCTCGCCCCCAACATCGTCGAGCGGATGTTCGCGGTGATCGGCGCGATCCGCGACGCCGGCACGACCGTGCTCCTCGTCGAGCAGAACGCCTTCGCGGCCCTCGAACTCTGCGACTACGCCTACCTCCTCGAGACCGGCCGCATCGTCCTCGAGGGGCGCGGGCAGGACCTCATCGCCGACCCCCACGTGCGGGACGCCTATCTCGGTGGCTGAGCGGGATCTGCCGGGGCGGATCCGCCTCGGCCCGGTCGACCTTCTCGGCGACCGGGACCTGCTCCCCGTCACCGCGGGCGGCCGCCGCCTGCTCCTCGTCCGGGACGGCGCGCGGATCGTGGCCGCCGAGCGCGCCTGCCCGCACGAGGGGGCCGACCTCGCCCTCGGACGCTGCGTCGCGGGCCGGCTGCACTGCCCCCGGCACCAGGCCTCGTTCGACCTCCGGGACGGTGCCGTCTCGCCGGGCTGGTCGTTCCGGGCCCTGCGCCTGTCCGCGATCGAGGCGGCGCCGGACGGGCTCTGGCTCAGGACCGGATCCGGCCTTCTCGCGCCGGACACCGCGCCGCCGGGCGGCCGCGGATTCCCGGCCGGCCCGGAGATCCGACGGTAGAGCGACCGAGATCAGCCGATCCGTCTCGCTCTACGGCAGCGAGGTCGTGATCGCGGCGCTCACCGCCTGTCTCGTGCGGACGAACGGCCCGCACGCGCGCCTGCTCGCGCGGGGACGCATCGCGAGGACGGTCGCGGGTCCCTCCGGCCGCTGAGGATCGGCGCTGATCGCCCGTCCGAAGGTGTCGGCCCAGGACAGCCTCGTCACGTTGTCCGGGGTCGGAGCGGGCGGAGCTTCCCGGTCGGCCGCCCGGCCGCGCTTGCGGGCCGCGGCACCGATCCACCGCACGATCAGGGGACCCTTCGCGTCGAACGTCGGGTCGGACGCGGTCCGGCCGATGCCTCGTCTCTGACGGCGATGAACCATGGGATTCCCTCGAATCGACTTGGGAGGGCCGCGCGCGCGCGGTCCGACGGACGTCACCGCCCGCGATCACCGGACCGTCGCCGCGACGGCAGCGGTGTGAAGCGCGGGCCGCGCGGGATGGCGGGCGGCCTCGCCCAGCATCCGATCCCGTCCGCGTGGTCTCCAGCTGCATGCCCGGGCGCGCGATCGAATTCCTCGACTCATGGCTTAGCCGATCGGAATGGCTTCGTGGACCAGTCCACATGGACTGGTCCATGACCCGTGACGGCGCCTGTGCGGTTGCTCTAGACAGGATCCGCATGGCGCAGGAAGCAATCCTCATCATCGATGACCACGCGCTGTTCCGGTCCGGCATCGTCTCGATGCTGTCGACGGCGTTCGATGAGATCCCGGTTCTCGACAGCCCATCGCTGCACGAGGCGCTCGCCATCGTGGCCGTCGTCCCGACGATCGTCCTCCTCGACATCCAGTTGCCGGGCATCGGCGGGCTCGAGGGGATGGGCCTGCTCCAGCAACGCTGGCCGGCCGCCCGGATCGTCGTCGTGTCCGGCCTGGATCTGCCCGATACCGTCAGCACGGCTCTGGCGCAGGGCGCCTGCGCGTTCCTGTCCAAGACCGACCGCCCCGAGCGGATGATGACGGTCCTGCGCGAGATGCTCGCCCGGTCGTCCGCGGTCCCGCGGGTCGGGGGCGCCCTCTGCCCGACGCTCACGCCGCGGCAGGCCGAGGTGCTGACCCTCGTCGGGCGCGGATTGTCCAACAAGATGATCGGACGCAATCTCGGTCTGTCGGAACACACGGTCCGCGGCCACGTGCAGGGTCTGCTGTCGGTCCTGGGGGTGACCCGGCGCGCCGAGGCGGTGTTCAAGGCGCAGCAGTTCGGCCTGATCCGATGAGCCCGTCGCAGGAGGAGCGGATCGCGGCCGAGCAGTTGCGCCTCGTCCTGGACGGCGTCACGCAGTCGGTCGCCGTCGGTTTCCTCGTCTCGACGCTCATGCTGGCCGTGCTGTGGAGCCTGGTGCCCCACGCCGTCCTGCTGAGCTGGTACGGCGCGTTCCTCGTCGAGCGGTTCGGGGCGGCCGCCTACGCGCGTCGGGTCCGCGCCGCGATCGGCGAGCCCGACCGCGCCCGCCGGGTCGAGCGGGTCATCTTCCTGAGCAAGATCGTCGAGGGCGCGATCCTGGGATCGCTGATCTGGATCGCGCTGCCGCTCCAGGTCCCGGCGGTGAGCATCCTGACCATGTCGCTGCTGGGCGCGACCTGCAGCAACGGCGTCTCGCTCCTGGCGCCGCGGCGGCACCTCTACCTCGCCCTCGTCGTGCCCGTCGCCGTCCTGGCCGCGGGAACCCTCTGGTCGCTCGGCGGCGCGCCCTACCGCGCCCTGGCAATCTGCTCGATCCTCTTCGTGGTCGGGCAGTACGGTCAGGTCGTGCTCGCCAGCCGCCGCGTGCGGGAATCGATCGAGCTCCGCTTCGAGAACGCGGCCCTCGTGGAGCAGCTGCGCGCGGAGACCGCCGCGGCGCACCGGGCCCGCCGCGACGCCGAGCACGCCAACACCGCGAAGTCGCAGTTCCTCGCGGCGGCCAGCCACGACCTGCGCCAGCCGGTCCACGCCCAGGGCCTCTTCCTCCAGGCGCTGAGCCAGACGGATCTCGCCGCGCCGCAGCGGCGGATCCTGCAGAACGCCCAGACCGCGAACGTCGCGTCGACCGACATGCTCAATACGCTTCTGGACTTCTCGCGCCTGGAGGCCGGAGTCATCACGCCGCGGCCCCGCGCCTTCGAGCTCCAGCCGCTCCTCGACAAGATCGAGAACGAGCTGGCGCCGCTGGCCGACGCCAAGCGCCTGATCTATCGGACGCCCCAGACGGACCTGGCGATCGTCTCGGACCCGGCCCTGCTGGAGCTGGTCCTGCGCAATCTCGTCCTCAACGCCATCCGGTACACCGAGCGCGGCGGCGTCCTCATCGGCTGCCGGCGCCGGCGCGCGGGCGTGTCGATCGAAGTCTACGACACCGGGATCGGCATCCCGGTCGACAAGCGCGAGGACATCTTCCGGGAGTTCTACCAGCTCGGGAATCCGGAGCGCGATCGTCACAAGGGTCTGGGGCTGGGACTCGCGATCGCGCGCGGGATCGCCGCCTCGCTCGATCACCCGCTCTCCCTCTCGTCGAAGGTGGGAAGCGGCAGCGTCTTCCGCATCCTCGTCCCCCGGACGCTCGATGCCGGGCGGGACGCGAGGCTCGACGACGCGCCCGCGGCCGCCATCGCGGAGAGCGGTGGCCTGGTCGGCGCCCGCATCCTGATCGTCGACGACGATGCCATCGTCCGCGACGCGATGGTGGCGCTCCTCTCCGGCTGGGGTTGCCTGTGCTGGGCCTTCGAGGATCCGACCGACGTCACCGAACGGCCGCCGCAGGGGCCGCCGCCGGACGCGCTGATCTGCGACTACCGACTGCGCAGGGGCCAGACCGGCGCCGAAGCCATCGCGACGCTGCGGCAGCATTGGGGACGGCCGATCCCGGCGATCCTCATCACCGGCGACACCGCGCCCGTCCGCATGCGGGAGGCCTTGGACAGCGGGGTCCCTCTGATTCACAAGCCGGTCCGGCCCGACCTTCTCCAGAAGGCGCTCGCCGCGCTGATCCCGCCGGGCCGGCCACCCGTCGGTCCCGTGGGCGCGGAGGTTCGGCGCGGACCGGAGACGACGGATCTCGTCCGCGCGGAGGGATAGCGGGCGCCTCACGCGGCGCCGCGGACCCTCGAACGCCCGCCGCGCCGCCGTCGCGGTCTCGCCGCGCGGCCGGCGCGAGCGTCAGCGGGACGGCTCGGCGGCAGCCTCGGTCCAGCTCGGGAGCGGGAAGGTTCGATCGTAGGCGAGATTGAACACGAAGGCGTAGGCCACGTAGAAGGCCGCGATCGCCAGATCCATGAAGAAGGCCTCCACGAGGCCGATGCCGAGATACCACGCGATCGGCGGCAGCAGGATCAGGAGCAGCCCCGCCTCGAACAGCACCGCGTGGGCGACCCGCAGGACGAGGCTCTTGCGCGTGTGCCCGGCGAGCCGCTGCATCGTCCGGTCGAAGCCGAGATTGTAGACGTAGTTCCAGCTCGTCGCGACGAGGGCGCTGCCGATTCCGATCACGCCCATGTCGGCGGCGTGCAGGCCGAAGGCCGCGGTCCCGAGCGGGACGATGAGGAGCAGCCCGATCACCTCGAACAGGATGGCGTGGCGAATGCGGTCGCGGGTGGTGCGCATGGTCTCGCTCTCGAGAGGCGGATTGGTCGGCCGCTCTCTATCTGCGATAAGGCGATCCACAAGTTAGGAAGTATCGGATAAACAGATAGATGGCGGTCTCGCTCGACCAGCTCCAGGCTTTCGTAGCGGCGGCCGAGGCCGGGTCGTTCTCGGGCGCGGCGCGGGTGCTGCGGAAGGCGCAGTCGGCCGTCAGCACGCAGGTGGCCAACCTCGAGACGGATCTGGGGCTGGCGCTGTTCAGCCGCGCGGGCCGGAACCCCGTGCTGACCCCGGCGGGCGAGCGGCTGCTGCTGGAGGCGCGCGTGGTGCTCGACCGGCGGGAGCACCTGATCGGTGTGGCGAGCAGCCTGGAGCAGGGCGTCGAGAACCGGCTGGTGGTCGCCATCGACGAGCTCTACCCCGAGCACGCCCTCGGCGCCCTCTTCGCCAGCTTCGCCCAGCGCTTCCCCTTCGTGGAGCTCGAGCTGCTCTTCCCGCTGATGGAGGATGTCAGCCGCATGGTCCAGTCGGGCGCCGCCGACCTGGGCGTGATGTGGCGCCAGGAGGGGCTCCCGACGGAGCTCGGGTTCCGGACCATCGGCTGGGTGCCGCTCAAGCTGGTCTGCGGCCGCGATCACCCGCTCGCGAAGGAGCGGGTGGCGTGGGAGGAGCTGAAGCGCCACCGCCAGATCCTCGTGGCCGCCCGCGGCGACGGGGCGGAGAAGCGCCGTTTGCGGGTCGCCGCCGAGGTGTGGTGGGTGGAGAGCCACTGGGTCATCCTGGAGATGGTGAAGCACGGGATCGGCTGGGCCTTCGTCACCGACCACGTCATCGCCGCGTCCCTCACGGCGCCGTACCTCGTGACGCCCGACCTCCAGTTCGATGAGGGCGACTGGCCGATCGCCCTGGAACTGGTCTGGCACAAGCAGCGGCCCTGCGGCCCCGCCGCGGCCTGGCTCCGCGAGCGTTTCGCCGCGGAGCGCGTCGGGATCCACCCGGGCGGGACCTGAGCGCGGTGCGGGACGGACGCCTGCCGGGCCCCGCCTCGGCGATACGCCGCTGTCGACGGTCCTGACGGGCCGGCGAGATCCCGGTCGTCGAGGACGTCCACCCCGCGAGTCTAGACGCAAAAGACCTTCCGTGCTTCTATCCATTCGAAATTCCTATGGGTCGGCCCATGGAACTCCGGCATCTTCGCTACTTCGCCGCGGTGGCGGAGCATCTCAGCTTCACCGCCGCCGCCCAGAGCCTGGGCGTGTCGCAGCCGCCGCTGAGCCAGCAGATCCGCGATCTCGAGGTGGAGATCGGCGTCAACCTGTTCGAGCGCTCGAGCCGGCGCGTCGTCCTGACCGCGGCGGGCGAGGATTTCCTCGGGAACGCGCGGGCGGTCCTGGCGCAGGTCGCCGATGCCGTCGACCGGGCGCGGACGATCGGCACCGGAACGGCCGGCATCCTCAACATCGGCATGACGAGTTCCGTCCTCGCGGGGCCGGCCGGTTGCCTGATCCGGGCCTTCGAGCAGCGCTTCCGGGCGGTGGACGTGCGCATCCACGAGATGGCGCCGGCCGACCAGATCGCGGCCCTCAAGGCGAACCGGACGGATCTCAGCTTCCTCCGCAGCCCCCCCGAGGATCTGGATCTCGTCGCCCACCTGGCGTGGCCGGAGCGGCTCTGCGTGGCCGTGCCGCGCGAGCACGCCCTCGCCGCCGGTCGCAGTGTCGCGATCGACGTCTTCCGCAGCGAGCCGCTGATCTCGCTCGGCCTCGAGAGCTCGCGCTTCGCGGCGGATATCTACCAAGCCTGCATCGCGCGCGGGTTCACGCCGAGCATCTCGCAGCAGGTCCGCGAGGCCTCGTCGCTGATCAACCTGGTCGCGGCGGGCTTCGGTCTCGCCATCATCCCGGAATTCGTCGGCCGGCCGAGGCATCCGGACGTCGTCGTCCTGCCGATCAAGCCGCCCTTCCTGTCGGCTGACGTCTACGCGCTGCATCATCAGCGCCGGAACCCGGTGATCGACAATTTTCTCGGGCTGATCCGCGAGGAGGCCCCGGGCTTGATCGCGCGCTTCCAGAGGCGGTGACGCCCTTCGTCTCCGCACCCGCTCGCCGGCGCCGTCCGCGACCGTCTCCGAGGCAGCGTCCTGCGCGCAGGCGCCATCCCGAAGGAACCCCGAAGCCCCCCCGAAAGCCAACGCGAACCGCGCGGTAGCCCGCAGCGGCGTTCCCGGTGGCGTCCCCGGCGGCGCCTGTCTCAATCCTCGACGAGCCGGCGCAGCCGGGTCCGATGCAGGCGCACCTGTCGGCCGCCGTCGCGTCGCAACACCCCGTCCTCCTCCAGCTGCGAGAGGGTGCGCGATACGGTCTCGATGGTCAGGCCGAGGTAGTCGGCGATGTCGCGGCGGGTCATCGGCAGCGCGAAGGTGCCGGCGGCGCCGAGGCGGTCATCGACCTCCAGCAGGAAGGCGGCGACCCGCTCCTGGGCCGAGCGCCGTCCGAGCAGGAGCGCCAGGTCCTGGGCGTGTCGCAGGTCGCTCGTGGCCACGCTCCAGAGTCGGCAGGCGACCTCGGCCCGCCCGGTCGCGGCGCGCTCGACCTGTCGCCGCTTGAAGATCAGCACCTTGGTGCTGGTGAGGGCCTCGGCGGTCTGGCGATTGGTCTCGCCCTGCCCGAGCCCGAACAGGTCGCCGGCCAGGTGGAAGCCCGTGATCTGGCGGCGCCCGTCGCTCAGGACCCTGTGGGTGCGCACCGCGCCGCTGAGGACCTTGTAGACGAACTCGGCCTCCTCGCCCTCTCCGTAGATCTCCTCCTCGCGGGCGTAGGAGAACGGTGTCCCGACGACGTCGGGGCATCCCGCGAACAGGGTGCTCCCCTCGATCTCCGGGACGGGAGCGGGACGGGCTGCGGGCCCCTCCGGTGCTGTCCGTGCCGTGAACTCGGTGCTCATCGCTGCGCTCCTCGCCTGCGTCGGTCGGGACCAGATTGGCAGCGGGCGGGAGGCGGAGAAATTCCGGTCGGAGCCTTAAGGCGCGCCCCTTAAGGGCAATCCCGTAGTCGCGGGTGCCGGCCGGATGCCCGCGGCCGCGGCGGCGACGGGCGCCTCAGACGGAGCGCGCCTGGGGCGACACGAAGAGCCGCCACAGCGCGTACGCGGCCAGGGCGGCCACGGCGAGCCCGGTCAGGCCGTGCACCCACACGGGTGCCGTCGCGTCGGCGAAGCCGAGAACCCAGGGCGCCACGGCCGCCCAGAGCCCGAGGGCGACGTTGAGGTATTCCTCCCAGGCGCAGGTCACGCCGAGGGCCAGGAGTGCGACCACGGTGATGGCGCCCCCGGTCACGAAGGCGTTGCGCGCGGCGGCCGTCTCGTAGCCCAGATCCAAGTACCACGGTGCGAGGAGGAGCACGACGCCGAGGAGCATGTTGAGCGCGTTCGGGACCATGTCCGCCGTTCGGTTCTCGATCGTTCTCACCGGATCCCCGTGCGGGCTGACGGCATCGGCGGCCCGATGTCCGGGCGCCCGAGCCCTGAGCGACAGACGACCTGCCATCTCTCACGGGCCGAGCATCCGGTATCCGTGCGGCCGGTCATTGATCTGGCTCAAGTCGATCGCGGCCTTGCCCGCGTGTCGGGATCCGGCAAGCTTGGCGCGCCGCGGATTTGCTGCGCGCTGTGGGTGGCAGACTCGATTCTCGAGATTGTCGTCGCCGACGGGACGCGCGCGTCGGCGAGATCCGCGTCCTCCCGTCGGACCGGGCGGACGCGGATCTCGGGCGTGGCGACCTCAGGCGGCCCGGACGGTGGCGAGGAAGCGGGCGACCTCGGCGCCGAGATGCTCGGATTGCCGCGACAGCTCCGAGGCCGCCGACAGGACCTGCGAGGCCGCAGCCCCCGTCTCCTCCGAGGCCTGCGCCACGCCGGCGATGTTGCCCGTCACCGCGTGCGTCCCCGCCGAGGCCTGCGCCACGTTGCGCACGATCTCCTGGGTCGCCGCGCCCTGCTCTTCGACGGCCGCCGCGATCGACGTCGCCACGCTGTCGATCTCCCGGATCCGGCCCGTGATCCCGCCGATCGCCGTCACCGCCTGCGCGGTCACACCCTGGACCTCGCCGATCTGGCGCGCGATCTCCTCGGTCGCCTTGGCGGTCTGCTCGGCCAGCGCCTTCACCTCGGAGGCCACCACCGCGAAGCCCCGCCCGGCCGCGCCGGCGCGGGCCGCCTCGATCGTGGCGTTGAGCGCCAGCAGGTTGGTCTGGCCGGCGATGCCGGAGATCATCCCGACCATGTCGCCGATCCGCGCGGCGTTCTGGCTGAGCGCCTGGACGAGGTGGGCGGTCTGGTCGGCCTCGCCGACCGCGGCCTGGGCGAGCTGGGCCGAGCCGGTCACCTGCCGGCCGATCTCCTGCACCGAGGAGCCGAGCTCCTCGGCGGCGGCCGCCACCGTGTTGACGTTGGTGGACGCCTCCTCGGCGGCCGCGGCCACGGTGGTCGACTGGGATGCGGTCTCCTGGGCGGTGGCGGTCATCTGCTGGGCGGTGGCCTGGAGCTCGGTGGCCGAGGACGAGACCAGGCCGACGATGCCGCCGACGGCGCGCTCGAAGCCGTCGGCGAGCTCGACCATGGTGCGCTTCCGCTCGGCGGCGGCGGCCGCGTCGGCGCGACGCCGGACCTCGGCCTCCTCGGCGGCCTTGCGGGCGACCATGGTCTTGATGCCCTCGACCGCCTGGCCGACGGCACCGATCTCGTCGCCGCGGGTGGCCTCGCGGATCTCGGCGTCGACCGCGCCCTTGGCCATCCGCTGCAGGACGCCCACGAGGCTGCCCAGCGGGCGGGTGACCTGAACCACGATCACGTACACGCCGTAGGCGATGCTGAGCGCGGCGAGCGCGAGCGCGGCCAGGAGCGCGAGGCGCGACCAGCCGGCAATCGTCTCCGAGCGCCGGAACTCCGCCTCGGCTTCCCGGACCTGCAACGCGGTCAGCTTGCTCAGCGTGGCGGTGGTGGCCTGCATGCTCTTCAGCAGGTCCGTGTGGGTGGCCTCGAAATCCGAGGCCGCGCCGGCGGCGACGCGCTTGAGGATCTCGGCCGCGATCGCGTCGTTCCGATCGACGCGCACCTGCAGCTCCTTGGCGAGGGCCTCCTCCTCCGGGGTCAGGTAGGTCGCCAGATAGGCCGACCACTCCTTGTGGAGCTTCGACAGATCGCGCTCGATCTTGTCCTTGGCCTCTGCCGGCGCGATCTGCTTGCCGCGCAGCTGGCGCGAGGCGTCGAGCAGGTCGTCATAGGCGTCGCGGATGATGCTGAACTGCCGGAGACAGACGACGCGATCATCGAAGACGGTCTTCAGGCTCTGATGGCTCCAGTGGAGCGAGAGATTTCCGAGCGCCGCTGTGGCGAGCAGCACCAAGCCGAGTCCGCCGAGCAGCGAGACGAGTCGCAGTTTGATGGTCATTTTCATGAGGCGGATGTCCAGGCGACGGAACCCAGGGCTGCGAACGCGTCAGCCAGGCTGAGCAGTCATGATCGGGTTGCGTAAAATATACGCAAACTGATTAAGATTTATTCCGAAGAGTTTCCCGTTACGGGGTCTGTCATTCGGTCTCCGGCTCGCGATATCGTGCGTGCAAAGGCGGTTATTCAACTTCAAGATGAGGAATCGGAGCCGAATCAATCGGAAAGGGCCTCCGGTGCGGACCGGAGCGTCACCGCTCGACGTGGCCGATCGCCGCACAGCGGGCGGCACGCGCAGGGCGGGATCGACCGGTTAGGAACGTCGCCGGTCTCGGGATGGCGGCAGCACGGACGCGGTCCCGGTCTTGAGGCAGGTCAAGGTCGGCCGCCGCGGACCACCCCTAATCTCGGCACCATGACCTCACTGGACGCCACGCTCCCGGCGAACGCCACGCTGTCCGCCGCGTCGAGCCTCATCTACGTCGTGGACGATGACCCGGCCATCCTGCACTCGACCCGCTTCCTCTTGGAGAGCGAGGGCCACCGGGTGGAGACCTTCGCCGACGGACGCGCGCTGCTGGCCGCCTTCCCCGGCCCGCACCCGACCTTCGTCCTGCTGGACCACGTCATGCCGGGGATGGACGGGCTCGCGGTGTGGGGCCGGCTGCGGGACCTCGCTGCCGGCGTGCCCGTGATCCTGATCACCGGCCACCCCGATCCGGGCATCCGGAGCCGCGCCCGCGCCGCCGGCATACCCCTGGTCGAGAAGCCGCTGGCGTTCGACGCCCTGATGGGCATGCTCGCCGCCGGCCCGATCCCCGCCAGCCGCACCCGTTAGGGTCCGCGGTGCCCGCCCGAGACGCCCGACCGTCGGCCCGCCGACGCGGCGGCGCGTGAGGTCGTCGACCCGGCACGGGCAGGCTCCGCCGGATCGACGACAGGCCGGTGGCGATCCGCCCGACGGCGCTCCGACACTCAGATCAATGATCGCACCATCTAAACGCGCAACCTATCAATCAAGCCGAACAAGATATTGGACCAACGGTCGACCGTGCGTCTATCTCGCGTCGGAACGAGGGATCACGCCATGTTCGACCTCGACCAGGACTATCCCCGCGACATGGTCGGATACGGCCGGCATCGACCGGACCCGGCCTGGCCCGGGGGCAAGCGCGTCGCCGTCCAGTGCGTCATCAACTACGAGGAGGGCGGCGAGAACTGCATCCTCCACGGTGACGCGGCGTCCGAGGCCTTCCTCTCCGAGATCGTCGGGGCCCTGCCCTGGCCGGGGAAGCGCCACGCCAACATGGAGTCGATCTACGAGTACGGCGCCCGCGCCGGCTTCTGGCGCCTCTGGCGCGCGTTCACGCGCCGCAACCTCCCGGTCACGGTCTTCGGCGTCGCCTCGGCGATGCAGCGCAACCCCGAGGCCGTCGCCGCGATGGTCGAGTCCGGCTGGGAGATCGCCAGCCACGGCCTGCGCTGGATCGACTACCGCGACCACAGCCCGGAGGCCGAGCGCGCCGATATCGACGCCGCCGTCGCGCTGCAGGCATCGCTGACGGGCAGCAGGCCCCTCGGCCTGTACCAGGGGCGCACCTCCGCGAACACGCTCGCCATCGGCGCCGTCGAGGGCGGATTCCTGTACCTCGCCGATTCCTACGCCGACGACCTGCCCTACTGGCTGCGGATCGGGGGGCTTCAGCAGCTCGTCGTCCCCTACACCCTCGACGCCAACGACATGCGGTTCGCCACCGCCCAGGGCTTCAACAACGGCGACCAGTTCTTCGGCTACCTCAAGGACACGTTCGACGTCCTGTACCGCGAGGGCGAGGCGGGACGGGGCGGCATCATGTCGGTGGGGCTGCACTGCCGCCTGGTCGGGCGTCCGGGGCGGATGGCCGCGCTGGAGCGGTTCCTCGACTACGTGGGCGATCACCCCGACGCCTGGGTGACCACGCGGCTGGACATCGCCCGTCACTGGATCGCGGCCCACCCGCCGCGCGGCGGCTACCGGCCGACCTGCATGGGCCGCGCCCTGTTCGGCGCGGTCTTCGGCCCGGTCTGCGCCGGGCTGGCCGACGCGTCGCCCGCGGCGGGCGTGGCGATGGCGGAGCGGGTCCACGCGGCCGGACTCCCCGCGGAGGCGGACGACCCGTCCGGCCTGGCCCGGCTCCTCGCGGAGGCCGCGGGCGCCCCGGCCGACGCGGGCGGCCTCCGGACCCGCCTCGCGGCGGTGGTCGCGGGATAGACAAGTCGACGTCGCGACCGGGACTGGGAGGTCCGAATTCGGTCGTGATCTGTATTCAGGTCGTGTTTTTAGAAGTCAGGAGACGGAGAGTTCCAGGTTTTGCATGGCGGTCCCAGCGGGTCGTCAGCGTCACGGAAAAAGCCCGGCAACAGGGCTGCGCCAGTCAGGGAGAAACGCCATGTACGCACAGGTTGAGGCCGCCGGCATCAGCACGGCCGTGTCGGACGAACGGGAAGCCGTCGTCATCAAGCCGAGCTACGATCCGGATCTCGTGAACAAGGATCTGGCCCCGCTGCGCAAGCAGACCTGGGGCACCTACAACATCTTCGCCTTCTGGATGTCTGACGTCCACAGCGTCGGCGGATACGTGACCGCCGGCTCCCTGTTCTCGCTGGGCCTCGTGAGCTGGCAGGTGCTGATCGCCCTGCTCGTCGGCATCGTGATCGTCCAGATCTTCTGCAACCTCGTCGCCAAGCCGAGCCAGCAGACCGGCACGCCCTATCCGGTGATCTGCCGCGCCTCCTTCGGGGTCAAGGGCGCCAACATCCCGGCGATCATCCGCGGGCTGATCGCGGTCGCGTGGTACGGCATCCAGACCTACCTCGCCTCGGCGGCGCTGACGGTGGTGGCGCTCCGCTTCTACCCCGAACTCGCCGTCTACGCCGACGTCAAGCAGTACGGCTTCGCCGGCCTGTCGGGTCTGGGCTGGGCCGCCTTCATGACGCTCTGGGTCCTGCAGGCGCTGGTCTTCTGGCGCGGCATGGAGGCGATCCGCGTGTTCATCGACTGGGCGGGGCCGGCGGTCTACGTGGTGATGATCGCGCTCGCCGCGTACCTCGTCGCCAAGGCCGGGATCGGCGAGATCGGGCTGACCCTGGGCACCGTGAAGTATACCGGCTGGGACGCCCTGCCGGTGATGATCAACGCCGTCGCCCTCGTGGTCTCCTACTTCTCCGGGCCGATGCTGAACTTCGGCGACTTCTCGCGCTACGGCGCGAGCTTCGAGGCGGTGAGGAAGGGTAACTTCTGGGGTCTCCCGGTGAACTTCCTCGGGTTCTCGCTCCTGACGGTCGTCACCGCCTCGGCGACGGTTCCGGTCTTCGGCCACCTGATCACCGACCCGGTGGAGACGGTGAGCCGCATCGACAGCACCTTCGCGGTCGTGCTCGGCGCCTTCACCTTCATGACCGCGACCATCGGGATCAACATCGTCGCGAACTTCGTCTCGCCCGCGTTCGACTTCTCGAACGTGTCGCCGCGGCGGATCTCGTGGCGCATGGGCGGGATGATCGCGGCCGTCGGCTCGATCTTCATCACGCCCTGGAATCTCTACAACAATCCCGCGGTGATCCACTACACGCTCGACGTCCTCGGCGCGTTCATCGGCCCGCTGTTCGGGATCCTGATCGCCGACTTCTACTTCGTGAAGAAGCAGAAGGTGGTCCTCGACGACCTCTACACGATGAGCCCCGCCGGGACGTACTGGTACAGTGGCGGATACAACCGCGCCGCGGTGACCGCCATGATCCCCTCGGCCCTCATCCCCGTGCTCTGCGTGATCCTGCCGGGCCTGGAGGGCGTGGCGAACTTCACGTGGTTCATCGGGTGCGCCCTGGGCTTCGCGATCTACACCGCCCTCATGCGCCGCCCCGCGGGCGCGGCCCGTCCTGCCTGAGGCCGTCCTGCCTGAGGCCGTCCTGCCTGAGGCCGTCCGGACCTGGACCCGCCCCGGTCCGGATCGGAGACACGAACGGCCCGGCGGCGCGGCCTGACCCGCGCCGCCGGGCCCCCCGACCTCCCCATCCCCGGCCGGCTGCGTGCGGGCCTCTGCCCGGCCATCCGGCCGGCTCCCGCCACCCGAGGGCGCCATGCGGATCCTGCTGCTCAATCCGAACACCAGCACGTCTGTGACCGACCTCCTGGCCGGGCAGGTCGGGACGATGGCGGGCGCGACTGCGACCTTCGTCCCGGCCACGGCGCGGTTCGGCGCCGCCTACATCGCCAGCCGGGCGGCCCTGGCCATCGCCGGCCACGCCGCCCTCGACGCCTTCGCGGAGCACGGCCGGGACTGCGACGCGGTCTTCCTCGCCTGCTTCGGCGATCCCGGGCTGCTGGCCCTGCGCGAGGTCTCACCGGTCCCGGTGGTGGGGATGCTCGAAGCGTCGTGCCGCGAGGCCCAGCGGGTCGCCGGGCGCTACGCCATCGTGACCGGCGGGGCCCTGTGGAAGCCCATGCTCCGCGAGTGCGTCGCGAGCCTCGGCGTCGGTGACGGCCTCGCGGGCATCCGAACGATCGCGCGCACCGGCGGCGAGATCGCCAAGGACCCGGAGGCGGCGCTGTCCGACCTCGCGGCCGCCTGCCGGGCCTGCGCCGAGGAGGATCGCGCCGAGGCGGTGATCCTCGGCGGCGCCGCCCTGGTCGGCCTCGCGGCCCGCCTGCAGCCGCACGTGCCGGTCCCGGTCCTGTGCTCGGTCACGTCGGGGGTGAAGGCGGTCGTCGCCGCCGCGGCCGCGCCCTACCGGCGCCCGCCCGCCGTCGCCGCGGACAATGTCGGCCTCGGCCACGCCCTCGCGACGCTGCTCGCGCCGCGCGAAGCCATCGGCTGAGACGGGGCGGGCGGCCGCCGGCGCGAGACTGGCAGCCGTCCTGCATCGCTCGGAATTCCAACGCCCCGTTCCGGATGGGGCAACCCTGTGGGGCCAGCCATGACGATCCAGGCGCACCACGCGACCGACATGCCGGCCCTCGCGGCGCCCGCGCGCCTGGACGACGCCTACCGCCGGATCACGTGGCGGCTGCTGCCATTCCTGATGGTCCTGTGGATCCTGTCCTGGATCGACCGGGTCAACATCGGCTTCGCCAAGCTGCAGATGCTGGCCGAGCTCCGGTTCAGCGAGACCGTCTACGGCATCGGCGCGGGGATCTTCTTCATCGGCTACTTCCTCTGCGAGGTGCCGAGCAACCTGCTGCTGGAGCATATCGGCGCCCGGAAGACGATCGCGCGGATCACCCTGCTGTGGGGGCTCTGCTGCGTGGCGATGATGTTCGTGACCACGCCGGCGTTCTTCTACGTCCTGCGCTTCCTGCTCGGTGTCTTCGAGGCCGGATTCTATCCAGGGGTCATCTTGTACCTGACCTACTGGTATCCGAGCGAGCGCCGGGCCAAGGTGTTCGGGCTGTTCATGTCGGCCTCGGCGCTGGCCGGCGTCATCGGGGGGCCGCTCGCGGGCGCGATCATGTCGGGGATGCACGGCGTCAACGGCTGGTCCGGCTGGCAGTGGGTGTTCCTGCTCGAGGGTATCCCGTCGATCCTGGCCGGGATCGTCACGCTGTTCTACCTCACGGACCGGCCCGCCAAGGCCGGCTGGCTGACGGCGGAGCAGAAGGCGCTGGTCGAGGCCGACCTCGCGCGCGACGCCGCGGCCCTCGGCCACCGCGAGCACCGCATCCTCGCCTCGCTGAAGGACGCGCGCGTCTGGCAGTGCATCGCGATCTTCTTCTGCATCGTCACAGCGAACTCGGCCCTGACCTTCTTCGGCCCGAGCGTGGTGCGCGACGCCGGCTTCACCGACCCGCTGACGGTCGGCTGGATCATGTCGGCGGCCTATCTCTGCGGCGGCGCCGGGATGATCCTGAACGGCCGCCACTCGGACCGGACCGGCGAGGCGCGGCTGCATTGCGGGGTCCCGGCCTTCGTCGGGGCACTGGCCATCGCGCTCACCGGCGTCTTCATCGCGGGCGCGCCGGTCCTCGCGCTGCTCATGCTCGGGGTGGCGATCGTCGGCACGATGAGCGCGATCCCGGTCTTCTGGCAGATCCCCGGCCGCTTCCTCGCCGGGTCGGCGGCCGCGGCCGGCATCGCGCTCATCAACTCGGTGGCCAATCTCGCGGGCTTCGGAGCGCCGGCGGCGATGGGTTACCTGCGCGAGCAGACCGGCTCGGTCGCGACCGGCCTCTGGCTGGTCGCCGCCGTCGAGGCCGCGGCGCTCGTCCTGATCCTGGCCTTCGTCCCGCCGGCGACGCCGGAGATGGGTCGGCGCGCCCGGGCCCGCGCGGCGCACGAGCCGGCGTGAACCGCAGCACGAGAGGGAGGCTTTCTTGGAACACGGACCCGAACGACACGCTCTGACGCGGCGCGGCCTCGTCGCGACGGGGCTCGGCGCCGCGGCCGCGGTCTCCGCGGGCCCGGCGCTGGCCCAGGGCACGCCCGCTCCGGCGGCGGCTCCGGCCAATGCTCCGGCCGGTTCCCCGACCAAGCCCGGCACGCTGAACACCGCGCCCGTGTCGCAGGCCGGCCTCTCGCCGCGGCTGACCCTGCACGCCATCGACAATTTCCACGGCACGCCCGGTGCCGGGATGGTCTGCGACCTCGCGATGCACGACGGCACCGGCTACCGGCCGATCCGGACGGTCACCACCGCGCCGAACGGCCGGACCGCCGAGCCGCTCCTGGTCGACGAGGCCTTCAAGGCGGGCCGCTACGAGCTTGTGCTGCACCTCGAGGCGTATTTCGCGAACCTGGGCGTGAAGCTCCCGACCCCGAACTTCCTCGGCCTCGTGCCGATCCGGTTCCGGATCCGCGACGCGAGCCAGCGCCACCACCTGCCGGTGCTGTTCACGCCCTGGGGCTATTCCTACTACCGCGGCAGCTGACCCGTCCGATCCCCGACGCGACAAGGAGACCCGGCATGGCGGGCATCACCACACACGTCCTCGACACCGATCGCGGCCGCCCCGTCGCGGGGGTCCGGATCGACTTCTCCGTCCTCGAGAACGGCCAGTGGCGGCTCGTGAAGAGCGTCGTCACCAATGCCGACGGCCGGACCGACGCGCCGATCCTCCCGGCCGACAAGGCCGAGACCGGCCAGTACCAGCTGGAATTCTTCGTCGACCCGTATTTCCAGGGCCGGGCCGGCACCGCGGAGGCCGACATCTTCATCGACAACCCGGTCGTGCGGTTCGCCGTCTTCGACGCCAAGCAGCATTACCACGTGCCGATGCTGTGCGCCCCGTCGAGCTTCACCACCTATCGCGGAAGCTGAGCGGCATGATCGACCTCGACCGCCTCAACGCCCTCGAGCGCGACGCCTTCGTCGCGTATCTCGGCGGCGTCTTCGAGCACGCGCCCTGGGTCGCCCGAGCCGCCCACGGCGCGGCGCCCTTCGCCGACCTCGACGCTCTCCACGGGGCGATGATGGCGGCCGTGCGCGCGGCGCCGCCGGACGTGCGCCTGGCCTTCCTCAACGGCCATCCCGAACTCGCCGGCCCGGAAGCCCGGGCCCGGGCGATGACCGCCGATTCCGCGCAGGAGCAGGGCAGTGCCGGCCTCGACCGGCTGACGGAGGCGGACGCCGCGGCCTTCGACCGGCTGAACGCCGCCTACCGGCACCGGTTCGGCTTCCCGTTCATCGTCGCCGTGCGCGGCCGGGACCTGCGCGAGATCCGCGCGCTGTTCGAGGAGCGCCTCGCGCGCGCGGTCGCGGACGAGGAGGCGACGGCCCTGGAGGAGATCGGCGCGATCACCCGGATGCGGCTCGACCGGCTGGTGCGGCCGGCCTAGCGCGGCGCCCCGCGGCGATTTCGATCTTGGCCGGCCGGCCGGGCGCGTCCATGCTGGGCGCGGTCGGGACCGCCGTCCCGGTTCGAGGGCTGCATGAAGCGACTGGACGTGGCCGTCATCGGCGGCTCGATCGCCGGGCTGACCACGGCGTGCCTGCTCGCGCAAAGCGGCCACGCCGTCACGGTGTTCGAGCGGTCGGCGGCCGCGCTCACCGGCCGCGGGGCGGGGATCGTCACGCATCCCGGCCTCCGGGCGGTGCTGGCGCGCTGCGGTGCTCCGGCCGGGGCGGGCGATCTCGGCGTCACCGTCGAGGGCCGCCGGGTCCTCGACCGGGACGGGACCGTGATCGCGGAGCGGAGCCTGCCGCAGGTGCTGGCGAGCTGGGGACGGCTCTACGGCCTGCTCCTGGACGCCGCGCCCCCGGACAGCGTCCGCTACGGCGCGGCGCTCGCCGCGGTCGAATCCGACGGCGCGCGCGTCGTCGCCTTCTTCGAGGACGGTCGCCGGATCTCCGCGGATCTCCTCGTCGGCGCCGACGGGCAGTTCTCGACGGTGCGGTCCCGGTTCCTGAGCGGTGTCGCGCCGCGCTACGCCGGTTACGTGGCGTGGCGCGCCGTCGTCGACGCGGCGGCCCTCGCGCCGGCGACCCGGGAGGCGATCGGCGGCCATTTCGCGTTCTGCCTGCCTCCGGGCGAGCAGATCCTCGGCTATCCCGTGCCCGGGCGCGCGGACGAGGCCGCCGGGCTGTGCTTCAACGCGGTCTGGTACAGGCCGACCGAGGAGGCCGCGCTCGCCGCGCTGCTGACCGATACCGGCGGCGTCCGCCACGCCCTCTCCATCCCGCCGGGCCGCATCAAGGCCGCGGTGCTGGAGGCGATGCGCGCCGACGCGGCGCGGATCCTGGCGCCGCCCTTCGCCGAGGTCATGCTGCGCGCCGAGCAGCCGTTCCTGCAGGCGATCCTGGACATCGAGACGCCGACCATGATCCCGGCCCGCGGCGTCGCCCTGATCGGCGACGCCGCCTTCGTGGCCCGGCCCCATGTCGGGATGGGCGTGACCAAGGCCATGGAGGACACCGCCGCCCTCGCGGACGCCCTGGACGCGGCCGGCGGCGACGTGGACGCCGCGCTCACGGCCTTCGAGGCGCGCCGACGCGCCTACGGCGCGGCCGTCGTGGCGCGGGGACGCGATCTCGGCGCGTACCTGCAGGCGCAGCAGCGCGGCGCGGCCGAGCGGGCGGCGGCGGCGCGGTACCGCAGCCCCGAGGCGGTGATGGCCGGGACGGCGGTGCCGCCCGATGTCCCTCTCGCTTAGGCCGCGCGGCGGGTCGCCTCCGCGCGCACGGCGGCCGGGAGCGCGAGGGGCGGGTTCGCGCTGTCCAGGAACTCGACGGTGGTGAAGATCAGCTCCGTGTCGCCGATATTGGCGAGGTCGTGGGTCATCGACTCGCCCGGCCCGAACGACAGGTGCTGGATGTCGCCCGCGCGGTAATCGACCTCCGCGACCCGCCCGTCGCCGTAATGCGAGCGGGCCCGCCCCGCCGTCACCGCGGTCCAGAAATAGTCGAGCACGTGCGTGTGGAAGCCGATCCGGGCGCCGGGCGCCAGGACGATGGTCCAGACCCGGGAGCGGTGATCCTCCGAGAGCAGCCGGGTGCCGACGCAGCCGTTGTCCCGCGCCGCCGCGTATTCCTGCGCCAAGTGGGGCGGCAGCGCCGCCGGTTCCGTTCCCTGGGTCATGGCGTTCCTCCGGCCCGCGAGGCTAACGCAGTTCCCGCGAAAGTCATCGCCGCGGCGGCCCGCTTCGGTGACGCGGGCGGGCCAGACCGGCGCCTCCCGTGATCCGGGGATCCCGGGACGGCCCTACAGCGCGTCGGACGACCGCGCCGCCGTCACCACCCGGCGGTGGGTGGCGAGCAGCCCCGGAAGCGCGGCGTCGAGCATGGCGGCCCGGACCGCGTCGCGGTCCGCCGTGCCGTCCATGCCGTAGACCCGCGAGCGCAGGCCGACGTAGACCAGCGCGCCGTGGATGCCGAACAGGAGCTCGAACTCGTCCGCGGCGAGCGGCTGCACCTCAGGGTCCGGCAGGTTCGACTCGGCGCGCATCCCGGCGAGCAGCGGCGCGAAGATGCGCGCGCGGACCATGCCGAGGTAGCGGCTCGGCAGATCGAACCCTTTGAGACCGGCCGACACGAAGATCCGCAGCCACGCGTAGTCGTCGATCCGGCGCTGGTAGTCGATCTCGAAGCGCCGGAAGCGCTCGAGGACGGGGAGCGCGGTGTCGCGCACCGTCGCCTCCCAGCCGGGATCCCAGCGCCTGAGATAGACCTCCTCGTAGATGCGCTCGATGAGCGCCGCCTTGGTCGGGAAGTAGCGGAACAGCAACGGCTGCGTGATGCCCAGCCGGCGGGCGAGCTCCCGGGTGTGCCCGTCGAGGCCGACCTCGGCGAAGTAGGCGACCGCGCCCTCGACGATCTGGCGCTCGCGGGCCTCCGGCGTCAGCCGCCGGCCGGTCGGCACCCGACCGTCACTGTCCGCCGGGCTGCTTGACGCCATCTCGGTTTCGCCTTCTATTGAGCGAACGATCAATAAGGGCCTCCAGCCTGTCCCATCGGGGCGGTCATGGGCAAGCCCATCGGGAGGAGGACCAGGGCTTGAAGGCGCCCGACTTCGCCTACGTGCGTCCGGCCTCGCTCGACGTGGCGCTGGCCCTGCTCGCTGAGCACGGGGAGGACGCCGTTCCGCTGGCGGGCGGCCAGAGCCTCGTCACGGCCCTCAACATGCGGCTCTCGGCGCCCGGCCTGCTGGTCGACCTCAACGCGATCCCCGAACTCACCGGTGTATCGGAGGCCGGCGGCGAGGCCGGCGGCATTGTTCGGATCGGCGCCATGACGCGCCACCGCGACGTCGGGACCGCGGAACTCGTGCGCGAGCGCCTGCCGCTGCTCGCCGCCGCCCTGCCGCACATCGCCCATCCGGCGATCCGCAACCGCGGCACGATCGGCGGCTCGGTGGCGCTGGCCGACCCGGCCACCGAGTGGCCCGCCTGCTGCCTCGCCGCCGGCGCCTCGATCGTGGTGCGCGGGCCCGGGACCGAGCGGCGCGTCCCGGCGGACGATTTCTTCCAGGGCCTCTACACGACGGCCCTGGAGCCCGGCGAGATCGTCACGGCGATCGAGTTCCCGGTGCCGGGGGCCGACGCGGTCTGGGGCTTCGAGGAACTGTCGCGCCGCCACGGCGACTACGCCCTCGTCGGCCTCGCGGCGACCGGGCGGCGGTCCGCGGGCGGCCTGTCGGACCTGCGCCTCGCCTTCTTCGGCGTGGCCGACCGGCCGGTGCTCGCCCGCGCCGCCGCGGCGGCCCTGGAGGCCGGCGATCTCGCGGGCGCCCAGGCGGCGCTCGCCGGTGAGCTCGACCCGCCGGACGACCCGACGACCAAGGCCGCGACGCGGCTCCACCTCGCCCGCGTGATTCTCGGCCGCGTGGCGGCGAGGATGCGCGGCGGCAGCGCGCAGGAGGGCGGTCCCGATGGCGTCTGAGAGCCCCGATCGCGCGCACGCGGTCGCCTTCACGCTGAACGGCGAGGCCGTGCGGGCGCATGTCCCCGCCCGGATGCATCTCGGCGACCTGCTGCGCCAGTCCTTCGGCCTCACCGGCGTGCATCTCGGCTGCGAGCACGGGGTGTGCGGCGCCTGCACGATCCTGGTCGACGGCCGGGCGGTGCGGTCCTGCCTGATGCTCGGCGTCCAGGCCGACGGCGCCACCGTCGAGACCGTGGAGGGCCTGACCGAGAGCGGGCGCATCCGCGACCTGCAGGACGCCTTCCACGCCCGCAACGCCCTGCAATGCGGCTACTGTACCCCCGGCATGCTGGTGACGGCCGCCGAGCTCCTGGACGACGCGGACGCGGCCACCTCGCGCGAGGCGATCCGCGCGGCGATCGCGGGCAATTACTGCCGCTGCACCGGCTACCACGCCATCGTCGACGCCATCGTGGCGACCGCCGAGGCGCGCGGGCAAGGTCGCCGGGATGCCGGCAGGGATGCCGGCCTGGAGGCCGCCGAATGAGCGCGGATCCGGGCGGCCTCACCTTCCTCGACCGGCCGAACAGCTATATCGGCCGCTCGGTCCCGCGGCCGAACGCGCGGCGCCTGCTCGAGGGACGGGGCGTCTACGTGGACGACGTGGCCGTCGCCCGCCTCGGCCACGTCGCCTTCCTGCGCAGCCCCCACGCCCACGCCCGCATCGTCGCCCTGGACACCGCGGACGCGAAGGCGATGCCCGGCGTGATCGCCGTGGTGACGGGGCCCGAACTGGCGGCCGTGTGCACGCCGTGGGTCGGCGTGCTCGGCCACTTCAAAGGCCTGCGCTCGGCGCCCCAGCACGCCCTGGCCCTCGACCGGGTGACCTGGGTCGGCGAGCCGTTCTGCGCGGTCGTCGCGCACGGCCGGGCCGAGGCCGAAGACGCGCTCGCGGCGGTCGTGGTCGAGTTCGACCCGCTCCCCGCCGTCGTCGACATGGAGACGGCGCTCGATCCCGCGACGCCCGCGATCCACGCCGAGCTCGGCGACAACCTCGCCTTCGAGCGCGTCCTCGACGTCGGCGACGTCGACGCGGCCTTCCGCGACGCGGCCCTGGTGGTCGAGGAGACCTTCCAGTTCGGCCGGCACACGGGCGTGTGCCTGGAGCCGCGGGCGATCCTGGCCGACTGGGCGGCGGCGGACGGGATGCTCACCGTCCACCACTCCTTCCAGGCGCCGCACATGATGCAGGACATCCTGTGCAAGCACCTCGCCCTCCCCGAGGGGGCGGTGCGGGTGATCTGCAAGGATGTCGGCGGGTCCTTCGGGATCAAGGTCCACATCTACCCCGACGAGATGGCGACCTGCGCGCTGGCGCTGATGCTCAAGCGCCCGGTCAAGTTCGTCGCCGACCGGCTGGAGAGCTTCCAGAGCGACATCCATGCCCGCGACCACCGGGTCACCGCCCGGATGGCCTTCTCGGCCGAGGGCGACATCCTCGCCCTCGACATGGACGACCTCACGGGCATCGGGCCCTACTCGGTCTACCCGCGCACCAGCGCGGTCGAGGCCAACCAGGTCGTCAACCTGACCGGCGGCCCCTACCGGCACCGGCACTACCGGGCCCGAGCCCGGATCGTGCTCCAGAACAAGGCGCCGACCTGCCAGTACCGGGCGGTGGGGCACCCGATCGCCACGATGGTGGCCGAGGGGCTCGTCGATCTCGGCGCCGCCCGGCTCGGCCTCGATCCCCTGGCCGTGCGCGAGCGCAACGTCATCCCGGACGACGCCTATCCCTGCGCGGGCGTCTCGGGGATCAAGCTGGAGAAGCTGTCCCACCAGGCGGCGCTCGCCAAGCTCAAGGCGATGATGGATTACGACGGTCTCAGGGCCGAGCAGGCGAACCTGCGCCGGCGGGGGATCCACCGGGGCATCGGGCTCGCGGCCTTCATCGAGATCACCAACCCGTCGGCGGCCTTCTACGGGGTCGGCGGCGCGCGCATCTCCTCCCAGGACGGCTGCACGATCCGGCTCGATCCGCAGGGCGGCGTCGTCGCGTCGGTCAGCGTCACCGAGCAGGGCCAGGGCACCGAGGGCATCATCGCGCAGATCGTGGCCACCGCCACGGGCGTGCCGATGGACAAGGTCCGGGTGATCTCCGGCGACACGCAGTCGACGCCCTACGGCGGCGGGACCTGGGCCTCGCGCGGGGCCGGCATCGGCGGCGAGGCCGCGTGGCAGGCCGGCAAGGCGCTGCGCGGCAACGTCCTGGCGGTGGCGGGCGCGATCCTGCAGGCCGATCCGGAAAGCCTCGACGTCCGCGACGGCGCCGTGGTGGACGCAGGCACCGGGACCGAGCGCATGCCGCTCGCGGAGCTCGGCCGCATCGTCTACTTCCGCCCCGACACGCTGCCGCCGGGGGTGCAGCCCGAATTCGTGGCGACCCGGCACTACGTGCCCAAGGACTACCCCTTCGCCTTCACCAACGGCGTGCAGGCCTCCTACGTCGAGGTCGACACCGAGACGGGCTTCGTGCAGCTGCTCAAGCACTGGTGCGTCGAGGATTGCGGCACCGTGCTCAACCCGCTCCTCGTCGACGAGCAGATCCGCGGCGGCATCGTCCAGGGGATCGGCGGGGCCCTGTTCGAGCACTGCCTCTACGACGGCGAGGGGCAGCTGCTGAACGGGTCGATGGCCGACTACCTCGTGCCGATGGCCGGCGAGATGCCCGATATCGACGTCGCCCACGTGGTCTCGGCCACCGCGTCGTCCGAGATCGGCGCCAAGGGCGCGGGCGAGGCCGGCACCGCCGGCGCGCCGGCGGCGGTCGTCAACGCCATCAACGACGCGCTCGCGCCGCTGGACGCCCGGGTCGCGCGCCAGCCGGTGACCCCCGAGGTCGTGCTGGAGGCGCTGGGATTGATCTGATCACAGGACGGATAAACCGGATAGGCTTCGCCGTCTTTGCGAGCGCAGCGAAGCAATCCAGGGCAGCGGGACGCTGCCGAACGTGGCGGCTCCCTGGATTGCTTCGCTGCGCTCGCAAGGACGGATGGCCTTCTCCGGTCAGGACACATCGACCACGACGACACATCGACCATCACGGGGCACGGTCCGCCGAAGAGACCGGTCCCGACGAGGAAACGCCGACGGAGGGACGGGAATGGGAACGGGCTTCGACAGGCGCCGGCTGCTCCAGGGCAGCGCCGCCGCATCCGCGCTGGCGCTCGCCGCCCCGGCGCTCCTGCGCTCCGCGATCGCGCAAGGCGGTTCGACCGGAGGCCCGATCCGGATCGGCTTCCCGGTGCCGCTCACCGGCGCCTTCGGGGCCGAGGCGAACGACCAGGTCCGCGCCGCCCAGCTCGCCGTCAAGGCGTTCAACGAGGCCGGCGGCTTCCAGGGCCGCACGGCCGAGCTCCTCGTGCGCGACGACAAGCTCAACCCCGGCGAGGCGGCGACCCGGACCCTCGAGCTGATCGAGAAGGACAAGGTCAACTTCCTGGTCGGCGGCCTCTCGGCGGCCGTGACTCTGTCGATCAACAACGTCGCCCGCGAGCGCGGCGTGATCTACAACTCGATCAGCCAGTCCGACGCGATCAACGAGGCCAAGGATTTCGGCCGCACCACCTTCCACGAGGCCCTGAACCCGCACATGACCGCGGGCGCGGTCGGCCGCTACGTCTTCCCGAAGTCCGGCAAGCGCGTCGCCTTCCTCAGCGCCGACTACGCGTACGGCCACGAGATGATGCGCGGGTTCAAGCGCGCCGGCGAGGCCTCGGGCATCGAGGTCGTGGCCGACATCCGCCACCCGATCGGCGCCTCCGACTACTCGGCCTTCCTGCCCCGGATCGCCGCGCTCAAGCCCGACGTGCTCTGCCTGTGCAATTTCGGGCGGGATCAGGTCGTCTCGATCCAGCAGGCGACCGAGTTCGGCCTGAAGCGCTCGACCAAGCTCGTCGCGCCGGTCCTGCTCTTCACCGCCCGCAAGGCCGGCGGCGACGCCTTCGACGGCGTGATCGGCGGCACCTCCTACTACTGGCGCCTGGAGGACAGCGTGCCCTCCGCCAAGGCGTTCAACGACCGGTTCCGCGCCGCCTACAACGGCGCCGTCCCGTCGGATTACGGGGCGCTGGGCTATGCCGGCGTCCGCTCGGTGCTGGAGGGCGTGAAGGCCGCCGGGTCGGTCGAGACCGACAAGGTCGTGGCCGCCATGGAGGCCCTGAAGGCCGACTTCTACAAGGGTCCGCAGAGCTTCCGGAAATGCGACCACCAGTCGGTGCAGTCGGTCCTGATCGTCGAGGCGAAGTCGAAGGACATGAAGACGCCGGACGACGTCTTCACGATCCTCGGCACGGAGGGGCCCGACGAGCGCTTCCTGCGCGGCTGCGACGAACTCGGGCACAAGGCGTGAGGCGCTCCGTGCGAACCCGCGGGAGGGCGCGGCCTTGAGCGCCATCACGATCGGCGGCTTCTCCCTCGATCTCCTCGCCCTCCAGCTCGTGACCGGCATCGCGCTGGGAGCGATCTACGTGCTCGTCGGCATCGGCCTGTCGCTGATCTTCGGGCTGATGAACGTCGTCAACTTCGCCCACGGCGCGTTCTTCATGGTCGGCGCCTATGTCGGCGTCTTCCTGTACGGCTACACCGGCAGCTTCTGGCTGAGTCTCGTCGCGGCGCCGCTGGCGATGGGGCTCCTCGGGCTCGCCGTGGAGCGCGCGCTCGTGCGCCCCCTCTACGGGCGCGGCATCGACGACCCGCTGCTCCTCACCTTCGGCCTGTCGTACGTGATGGTCGAGAGCGTGCGCATCGCCTTCGGGCTGACCGGCCTGCCCTTCGGCGCGCCGCCCGAGCTGCGCGGCGCGGTCGACATCGGCATCGGCTACTTCCCCCTCTACCGCCTGTTCCTGATCGGGTTCGCGCTGGCGGTGGTGGGCGCCCTGTGGCTGTTCATCGAGCGCACGCCCTTCGGCCTCGTGATCCGGGCCGGCGCCCGAGACCCGCAGATCGTGCAGGTGCTCGGCATCGAGATCACCAAGGTCTGGCTCGCGGTCTTCGCCCTCGGCTGCGCGCTCGCCGGGCTCGCCGGCATCCTCGCCGCGCCCCTGCAGGGCGTCACGCCCGAGATGGGGGTCCCGGTGCTCGCCGAGGCCTTCGTGGTCACGGTGGTGGGCGGCATGGGCTCGCTGGCCGGGGCCGTGCTCGCCGGGCTGATCGTCGGGATCGTGGTGGCGATGACGTCGCTCGTCGCCCCCGACATGACCAAGATGGCGATCTTCGCCCTCATGGCCCTGGTGCTGCTCGTGCGGCCTCGGGGCCTCCTCGGCCGGGCCGGAGCCCTCGGATGAGCGCCCGCGCTCCCGCCTCCGCCGTCACGAAGGGCGGCGCCCTTCCGGCTACCTTGCCGGCGGCCCGGCCGGGCTCCGGCCGGGCCGGGCGCCGGCTGGCGTGGTGCGGCCGGCACCGCGTCGCCCTGACGCTCGCCTTCCTCCTCGTGTTCCCCTGGATCGCGCCCTACCAGGCCCTTGCCGTGAACATCCTGGTGCTCGGGCTCTACGCCCTCGGGTTCAACCTGCTGTTCGGCTATACCGGGCTCCTGTCCTTCGGCCACGCCGCCTTCCTGGGCGGCGGCGCCTACGGCTGCGGCATCGCCATCGTCCATTACGGGCTGCACCCGGCCCTGGCCCTCGTCGCCGGCACGCTGCTCGCGACACTCATCGCCGCCGTCATGGGCGTGCTGGCGATCCGCACCCGCGGCATCTACTTCGCGATGACGACCCTGGCGCTGTCGATGTGCGTCTACTACGCCTTCTACCAGGCGGAGGCCTTCACCGGCGGCGAGAACGGCCTGCGCGGCATCAACGTGCCGGCGCTCGCCCTGCCGGGCTTCAGCCTCAACCTCCTCGACCCGGTGGTGAAGTACTACGCCGCGCTGGCGGTGGTCGGCGTCGCGGTCTGGCTGTTCTCGCGCCTCCTGTCGTCGCCCTTCGGGGCCGCCCTCGAGGCGATCCGCGAGAACGAGGGCCGGGCGCAGGCCTGCGGCTACGACGTGCGCCGCATGAAGCTCGCGGCCTTCGTGATCTCCGGGGCCCTGTGCGGCCTCGCGGGCGGGCTCCAGGCGATCCACCTCTCGATCGTGCCGATCGAGACGATGCACTATTCGACCTCCGGCCAGGCCGTGATGATGGCGCTGCTCGGCGGCATGGGGACGTTCTTCGGGCCCTTCGTCGGCGCCGCGACCTTCGCGCTCCTGCAGGACGGGCTCGCCACCGTGACGAGCCACTGGCAGCTCTTCGTCGGCGCTGTCTTCATCGCCTTCGTGCTGTTCCTGCCGCTCGGCATCTGGGGCGAGGTGCTGGCGCGCCTGAGGAGGGCCGGATGGTGAGCGCCGCCGCCGCGCCGGCAAAGGCTCCGAGTACGGCGCCGCCGATCCTCGCCACGGAGGGGCTCGGCAAGCGGTTCGGGCATTTCCGCGCCCTGTCCGACGTGACCGTCGCGTTCCCGGAGGGCGGCATCACCGCGATCATCGGACCGAACGGGGCGGGCAAGTCGACCTTCTTCAACCTGATCTCGGGCGCCTTCCCGCCGAGCGAGGGCCGCGTGCTGTTCCGCGGGCGCGACATCACCGGGGCGGCCCCGCACGCCTTCGCCCGGATGGGCATCGCCAAGTCGTTCCAGATCACCAACGTCTTCCCGCACCTCACGGTGCGCGAGAACGTCCGGGTGGCCGCCCAGGCCCGGCGGGTCCGCTTCGCGTTCTTCCGGGACCGCGCGGCCTATCCCGAGCTGGCGGAGCGGGCCGAGGAACTCCTCGGCGAGGTCGGGCTCGGCGCCCGGATGGACCGCCTCGCGCGCGAACTCGCCCACGGCGAGCAGCGCGCCCTGGAGATCGCGGTGGCGCTGGCCGCCGAGCCGAGCCTCCTCCTCCTCGACGAGCCGACCGCCGGGATGAGCCCCGAGGAGACGCGCGAGATGATGGACCTCGTGCAGCGCCTCGCCGAGACCCGGACGCTGATCCTCGTCGAGCACAAGATGAAGCTCGTCATGGGCCTGTGCCGGCGCCTCGTCGTCCTCCACCAGGGCCAGCTCCTGGCCGAGGGCAGCCCCGACGACATCCGGGCGCATCCGGAGGTGCGCCGCGTCTACCTGGGCAACACGGCGGGCAAGATCACGGGCACGACCGCATGAGCGCCGCCGTCACGCAGCCGCTCCTGGCGGTCGAGGACCTGCGGGCGTGGTACGGCCACTCCCACATCCTGCAGGGCCTCTCGCTGGAGGTGCGCCCCGGCGAGATCGTCACGCTGGTCGGCCGCAACGGCGCCGGCAAGACCACCACGCTGAAGGCGATCATGGGCCTCGTGGCGAAGCGCGAGGGGCGCGTGACCTTCGCGGGCGCCGACATCCTCCACCGGCCGCCCCACGAGCGCTTCCACCAGGGCCTCGCCTACGTGCCGGAGGAGCGGCGCATCGTGCCGGGGCTGACCGTGGAGGAGAACCTGCGCCTCGGCATCCTGGCCGCCCGGGGGGCAGGACGGGGGGGGCGCGCGACGCGCCGCGACGAGGCGCGGCGGATCGAGGTTATCGCCGAGACCTTCCCGCGGCTGAAGCAGCGCCTGAAGCAGGAGGCGGTCACGATGTCGGGCGGCGAGCAGCAGATGCTCGCCATCGCCCGGGCGCTCATGGCCGAGCCCGTGATGGTGCTCCTCGACGAGCCCTCGGAGGGGATCATGCCGATCCTGGTCGAGGAGATGTTCGCGCAGTTCGTCGCGATGAAGCGGGCCGGCACCACGATCCTGCTCGTGGAGCAGAACGTCGAGCTCGCCCTCGACGTGTCCGACCGCGTCTACATCGTCGACGGCGGCGCCGTCGTCTACCACGCCCCCGCGGCCGCGCTGCGGGACGATCCCGAGATCCAGGCGCGCTACTGCGCGGTCTGAGCGCCCGCACCGGCCGGTGGGCGGCGCAGTGTCAGGAGGAGACCAGGATGGACATCGCTGGCGCGTATCGGATCCCGGTCGCGCGGGAGGCCGTCTGGGCGGCGCTGAACGATCCGGAGGTGCTGGCCCGCTGCATCCCCGGCTGCAAGGAGCTGGTGCAGGCCTCCCCGGAGGAGATGAAGGCCAAGGTCGCCCTCAAGGTCGGGCCGGTCTCGGCGACCTTCGCGGGCACGGTCCGCCTGGAGGACATGCGCCCTCCCGAGGGCTACAGCCTCGTCGGCCAGGGCAACGGCGGCATGGCGGGCTTCGCCAAGGGCCGCGCCGCCGTCAGCCTCGCGGCGGAGGGCGGCGAGACGCTCCTGACCTACACCGCCAAGGCCGAGGTCGGCGGCAAGATCGCGACGCTGGGCGGCCGGCTCATGCAGGCGACCGCGCGCAAGCTCGCCGACGAGTTCTTCGGCAAGTTCGCCGCCGAACTCGGAGCGACCGGCGACTCGGCCGCGCCCAGGGCGGCCGAGGCCTAGGAAAGCCGCGTCTCGACCGCGCCTCGACCGCGCCGGCCGGGACGGTCGCGCTCCGGTCCGGCGCGTCGGAGCCCGGTCATCGCTGCGACCCGATCTGCAGGACATTGAAGCCGCGCTGCAGGGAGGTCCCGAGGAACTCTCCGAACGGGGTGTTCGCACCCGCGGCACGATCGACGCGGAGGACGGCGGCACAGCCGCGCTGCGGGCTCTCGACCGAGCGACCGTCGACGGAGGCCGCAGGGGTCATGCCGGCTCGCCAACGCGCCTTCAGTGCGGCGACGGCCCGGTCGGCCGTCCGGCAATCGGGATAGGCGAGGGATACGAGCAGGGCCGGTCCGTTCTTGCCTTGATAGTCCGCCACGATACCGCCGGCATAAGCCGGGACGCCGTCCCGTCCGCGCTCGCGCTGATCCTCGATCGCCTTCCTCTGCGCGGCCAGATCGGTCGTCGCCGACAGGAGGGCGGCAGGATCGTCGGGGGTGATCCCCATCAGCGGCGTCACGACGGCCGCTTGAAGGATCGCGCCCGGGTCGCGCTCATCCGCGGCGGCCAGACCCGTCAGCGATGTGGCGACCGCCTCGTGATCCGCCGCGCTCCGACCGACCCCGACGCGTGTCTCCAGATCCGCGGCCGCGGACGCCTGCGCGACGACGCGATCGATCGCCAGGATCGCGCTGGTCTCGCCCATCGGGCCGGACCAGGGATCGGTTGGTTGCCGGGCCCTGAGATTCAGGGCGCGCGGCTCACCGTTGGCGAGAATGCGCGGCGCGGTCGAGACCGGCCGGAAAATCCTGTCCTTCAGCTTGGCGACCAGAGTGTCGGCTGCCGCCTTTGTCGCCAGACCCCAGTGAGTCACGCGCGCCGGAGGCTGGCCGAAGGCCGCGAAATAGGAGATGTCCTCGAACGGGATGCCGGCCTTCTCGGTCCATGTCTGCGCGCCGCCGTAGCTGAGGGCGTTCAGCGGGCGGATGCTCTGCGCGAAGGCCATGCGCCGCAGGCCGGCGTCGCTCAGCGCACCGCCGGCTGCCCTGGACAGCGCCTGGACGTCCATGAAGACGATCGGCATCGGGTCAGGCGTCGCCAGGACGGAATCCGGAACCGCGCGGAGAGCCGCCTCCAGAGTGCTGGCCGCCTGGGCCGCCGGCGCGATCATCAGGACTGAGAAGGACACGACGACGAGGCGGGATGAAACTGAGCGCCAGAGAGGTCGTGTCACGTCGAATCCCATGCTCCAGGTCCCTCGGGAGCGCCGATGCCCGTCTGCCGGTCATGGCGATGACCGCGTCGAGCAAGAAGAGATCTCCGCAGTGCTCACCCGATCATTGCTGGACAGGCTCTCTTCTGTCTCCCTCAGTCGATTTTAGCTGAGCCGCTCTCGGCTTCCACTAGTGAGGGTGACCTATTGACCGCGCCGCCCGGATTGCGGCCCATCTGACGCCCGGCACCGTCGAGACGAGCGACGACCGATGGGGGCGTCGGCTCTGTGAGAGCCGCAACGTGACTTCCGCCTCCGCGTGTCGCCCCCGCGCGCCGAATCCTCTCACGCGAGCGATTCTCCGGTCCGATCGCGCATCGTGAGGACTGCGGCGAGCGAGATGGCCGACAGCACGGCGACGTAGAGGCCCGGCCCCGTGGGCCAGGCCAGGTGGTGGACGATCCACGTCGCGGCCATCGGGGCGGTGCCCCCGACCAGCGCCATCGAGGCGTTGAAGCTGATCGCGAGGGCCGTGCAGCGCGAGCGGTGCTGGAACATCTCGACGAACGCCGTCGGCACGACGGCGGCGTTGCCGGCGATCAGGATCGCGAACGCGACCTGGCTCAGGACGATCAGAAGCGTGTCGCCGGTGGTCAGCAGCATGAAGAGCGGCCATGACAGGATTGTCAGGCCCGCCCCGGTCAGGACCAGAACACGCTTGCGCCCGAAGCGGTCGGACAGGGCTCCGGCGATCGGGATGCACACGGCTTGAACCACCATGGCGAGGGAGTTGATGAGAAACGCCGTGTGTTGCGGCAGGCCCGACACGGTGTGCATGAACGTCACGAGGTAGACGAACACCACGTAGAAGCCGCACGCCAGGCCGAGATTCATCGCGAAGGCGCGCAGCATGGCGGAGCCGTCGATCTCGACGGCCGTGCGCAGCGGTGAGCGCTGGTCCGTCAGTGTCCGATCTTCGCGAAACACGGTCTCGACGTGATCGTCGTCGATATGGCGACGCAGGGCGAAGATGAAGACGCCGAGCACGATCCCGAAGAGGAACGGCAGGCGCCAGCCCCACTGGTGCACGTCCTCCGGCGTGAGCAGGCCGGTGACGAGCGTCCCGGCAATGGAGCCGAGCAGGATGCCTCCGGCGGCCCCGATGCAGGCGAGGCTGCCGGTCAGGCCGCGGCGCGCCGGTGCTGCGGTCTCGGACAGGAAGATGGCCGAGGAGGTGTACTCGCCGCCGACGGAGAGACCCTGGCCGAGCCGCAGCACCACGAGCAGGACGGGCGCGAGGAGCCCGGCCGACGCGTAGGTGGGCAGGCAGCCCATCAGGAAGGTCGAGACCGCCATGAGGCCCGCCGACAGCAGGAGTGCCGTCTTCCGGCCGTAGCGGTCGCCGATGTGGCCGAACACGATGCCGCCGATCGGGCGCATGAAGAAGGCGGCGGCGAACACCGCGAAGGCCGACAGTAGCGACGTCGTCGGGCTGTCGGACGGGAAGAAGTTCCGGCCGATGACGGCACTGAAATACCCGTAGGTGGCGAAATCGTACCATTCGAGCGTGTTGCCGATGGCGCCCGCGACCACGGAACGGCGCCGCGCCGCGCCGGGGACCTTCGGGCCGTCGGCGATCGCGTCGGAACTGATCGGGAGCGGCGGCTCACCGTACGGAGGGGTGGATTGCATGATGCGCCCGCCTTGCCGCCGAATTCAGTCTAGACGCTAGACTGAAACGCCAAGCTTGGCGAGACCATTGGAGAAGGACGACATCCCTCTTCCGCTCGACAGTTAATAGGCGCGGGGCAGCCTCGCGCGGGCGAGCCCGCCAGGGCCGCACGCCCCTCCGTCCTGCGCGGTCAGACCGCGATCGGGAGGCCCTCCGTCCTCACGGTGCCTCGGCGTCGGCGGGAAGATCCGGAGCTTCGGTCGCCGCTGCGAACGCCCGCCGGGCCCGCTCGATCTCGGCGTGGTGCGTCTCGGCCCAGATCCACACGCCGCAGAACGCGGCGCCCAGGCTCCGGCCCAGCGGCGTCAGCGTGTAGTCCACGCGCGGCGGGATCACCGGATGCACCGTCCGCCGGACGAGACCGTCCCGCTCCATCTGGCGGACGGTCTGCGTCAGCATCTTCTGGCTGATCCGGCCCACGGCCCGGCCGAGCTGCGTGAACCGGAGGGTACCGTGCTCCTCCAGCGCCTCGAGGATCAGCATGGTCCACTTGTCGGCCACTTGGCCGATGATGTCGTTCACCAGGGCCTCGATCGCCGGATCGACGTCCTGCGGGGGTGTCCCGCGCCGCTTCGCCTCGATCGCGGGGTCCGGGGCAGCCCTGCGCATTCGACACTCTCCTTTCGGTGCGTACAAATCTTTTCGGTGCCTACTTCAGGGCGGAGAGTGTCAACCATACTCTCTGCGGCGACAACAACGGGGTCGCCATCATGAAAACCTCCGGCAACACGATCCTGATCACGGGCGGCGGGTCCGGGATCGGAGCCGCGCTCGCCCATCGCTTCCACGATCTGGGCAACACCGTCATCGTCGCCGGTCGCCGCGCGGAGGCGCTGGAACGGGTCACGGCCGGCCGCCCGGGCCTGCACGCGATGCCCCTCGACATCGCGGATGCCGGAGACATCGCGGCGTTCGCCCGGCGCGTCACGGCCGAGCACCCTGCCCTGAACGTGGTGTTCAACAACGCCGGCATCATGCGCTTCGAGGCGCTGGATCAGGCGCGCGACCTCTCCGACGCGGAGGCGACGATCACCACCAACCTGCTCGGCCCGATCCGTCTGACGGATGCCCTCGTCGCGCATCTGGTCACACGGCTGGACGCGGCGCTGATCAACGTGTCGTCCGGGCTGGCCTTCGTGCCCCTGACGACCACACCGACCTACTCCGCGACGAAGGCGGCGATCCACAGCTACACGGTCTCGCTGCGCGAGGTCCTCAAGGGCCGGGTCGAGGTGATCGAGCTGGTGCCGCCGGCGGTCCAGACAGATCTCACGCCCGGCCAGGCCACCCGCGCGGGCTACCTGCCGCTGGCCGACTTCATCGACGAGGTGATGGCCCTGTTCCAGCAGCAGCCGACGCCGGCCGAGATCCTGGTGCAGCGCGTCGCCTTCCAGCGCAACGCCGAGGCCGAGCACCGCTTCGACGCGGCCGTCGCGACCCTGAACGAGGCCGCTCGCGCGGCCCGCGCGGCGCAGGAATGAGGTGCGCGCGGAGATCCGCGAGGAGATCCGCGTCGCCGCGCGCGGGCGCGACCCGTGTTTCATCAGTTCAGCCCGGAGACGATCGTTGCCGTTTGCCAATTTCAAGATCCCGCAGGGCATGATGACCGGTCCGCAGAAGGCTGATCTGATCCACCGCACGACGGATCTGCTGGTCTCCTTCTTCGGGGAGGCCGCGCGCCCGCACACCATGGTCCTGGTCGACGAGGTCGTGGATGGCGGCTACGGGCGCGCGGACGAGGTCTTCGATCTCGAGGCCCTGCGACGCCTGCGGGCGCACCACGAGACGGGTTCGCGCTGACGGCCTCCACATCGTGACGGCGGCCCTGCTCGGAGCCGTCGACGATCTCGTCGCGCGCGTCCGTCCCCGGACCGCGTTTCGAGCTCCGTTCCGATCGGACTAGGAGGGAGCGCCGTTGCGTGAGACTCTGGGCCTGCCCCGGCGGGCGGGGCGAGGCGGAGTGCCATGCGATGAGCCAGGACGATGAATCGCCGCCGGCGCGGCGCCGCTTCCTCGCACAAGGCGCGGCGGCGGCCGCGGCCGTCCTCGCGGGCGGGCCGGCCCGATCGGACGAGGCGGCGCCTCCGGCCGTTCCCGAATGGATGAAGGTCCCGGGCGCCGATGTCGGCAGCCAGACCTACGGCCGGCCCTCGCGCTTCGAGGAGGGCGTCATCCGCAACGTCCCGAAGGGTCTGAAGCAGTACATCTCGGCGTCGAGCCGCACGCCGCTGCAGGATCTCGACGGCATCCTGACGCCCAACGGCCTGTTCTACGAGCGCCACCACGGCGGCATTCCGGACATCGATCCCGCCCAGCACCGGCTGATGATCCACGGGCTCGTCGAGACGCCGCTCATCCTGACGATGGACGACATCCGCCGCTTCCCGTCGGAGTCGCACATCTACTTCCTCGAATGCTCGGGCAACCCGGGCTTCGAGGCGATCAAGGGCAAGACGGTGTCGGACCTCGTCGGCCTCGTCAGCTGCGCCGAATGGACCGGCGTGCGCCTCGCGACGGTCCTGGCGGAGGCCGGGCTCAAGCCGGACGCGCGGTGGGTCGTGGCTGAGGGCGCGGACGCCGCCGCGCTGACCCGCAGCATCCCGATCGCGAAGTGCCTCGACGACGCCCTGCTGGTCTACAGCCAGAACGGCGAGCGGCTGCGCCCCCAGCAGGGCTACCCGCTCCGGGTGCTGCTGCCCGGCTACGAGGGCAACATGAGCGTGAAGTGGCTGCGCCGGCTCAACGTCACGGCGGAGCCGGCCTATTCCCGCGAGGAGACGTCGAAGTACACCGACCTGATGCCGGACGGCACGGCGCGGCAATTCACCTTCGTGATGGAGGCCAAGTCGATCATCACGCGGCCCTCGGGCACGCAGCGGATCGCCCCCGGTTTCCACGAGATCACCGGCCTCGCCTGGAGCGGGCGCGGGCGGATCCGCGGCGTGCAGGTCTCGACCGACGGGGGCGGGAGCTGGCGCGACGCCGCCTTGCAGGAGCCGGTGCTCAACCGGGCGCTGACGCGGTTCCGCCTGCCCTGGCGCTGGGACGGGACGCCGACGACCATCGCGAGCCGGGCGATCGACGAGACCGGCTACGTGCAGCCGGGCTTCGAGGCGCTGACGGCGGTGCGCGGCCTCAAATCCTTCTACCACAACAACGCGGTCGTGCCCTGGCGCATCGCGGCGGACGGCGAGGTGGCCAATGGCTATGCGTGAAGCCCGCGCCGCCGCGGGGATCGCCCTGGCGCTCGCCTGCGCCGGGCCGGCACGGGCGACGGAGCGCCTCGGGATCGGACGTCCGGCCACGGAGGCCGAGATCGCCGCCTGGAACATCGACGTCGACCGGGACGGCCGGAAGCTGCCGCCCGGACACGGCAGCGTCGCCCACGGCCGAGAGGTCTTCGAGACCCAATGCGCCTCGTGTCACGGCAGCCGGGGCGAGGGCGGGACCGGCGAGCGGCTTGCCGGCGGCCAGGGCACGCTCGCCTCGGCGAAACCGCTCAAGACCGTCGGCAGCTTCTGGCCCTACGCGCCGACCCTGTTCGACTACATCCGGCGGGCGATGCCGATGAACGCCCCGCAATCGCTCAGCGCCGACGACGTCTACGCGGTCTCGGGCTACGTCCTGTACCTGAACGGGCTCGTCCCGGAGAGCGCCGTGCTCGATGCCGCCACCTTGGCCGCCGTCCGCATGCCGAACCGCGACGGGTTCGTGCCGGATCCCAGGCCGGATGTGAGACCCTGACGGGAGCGGCGTATCCGATCAGGCCGCCCCGGCCCCGCCCGCCGCCGGGGCGCCACGGTGCTGTGGCCGTTCCGCCACTGTCGTCGCAACATTATTACATTCGGTTGCCGGGGCGTTGACCCGGCCGGTCGCCGCGGCAAGTATTTTCCTGCCAAGGTTATCCGGGCACGGCCCGGAGCCGGGGTGGTAATCCGGTGCGCGCTTCGCGGTGCGTCCGGATCTGCCCCGCACCTGTCGACTGGGCGCGCCCGTTCCCCGCGGCCGCCGGTGCCGCGCACCGGGACGGTCCGGCGGCGGCGATGACGCGCGTCACGGGAGGCGGCCTTCGGCGCGACGACGTTCCTCGGGCGCGGTGCCCCAGCGGAGCGCGCGGTGCCGCCCGTCCGGGTGTGACGCCGCCCGCCTTCGCGTGGCCGCGCGCCGGCAGCAGCGAGTGTGTGGTGGCGAGTTCTGGACGATTGTCGTTCCGCGAGAGTCCCAGGCCGCGCCGGGGATGCGCCCGCCCTGCCGGGGCGCGGCGCGGCAGCCCGCGCCTGGCCCTGGCGGCCATGCTGTCCGCCGGCGTGCCGGTCGGGGAGGTCCGCGCGCAGGAGAGCGTGACCCTGGAGGAACTGTCGGTCGAGCATGTCGGCGAGGGCGCCGCCCGGACGACGGCGTCCGGGCGCGGCAGCATCGGCCTGATCGGTCCGACACCGGGCTACGGCGCCGGAACGGCGGTCAGCGCGACGCGCACGGCCACACCGCAGATCGACGTGCCCGTGGCCGTGTCGGTGGCGCCGCGCGAGACGATCACCGACATCGCCGCCACCCGCGTCGACCGGGTCTTCGACTACCTGCCCGGCGTCGCCCGCCAGAACAATTTCGGCGGCCTGTCGATCTTCAGCTACGCCATCCGCGGCGTGACCACCTCCGAGATCTACAAGAACGGCTTTCCCCTCAATCGCGGGACGCCGCCGCCGCCGGACGCCCAGAACATCGAGCGCATCGAGGTGCTCAAGGGGCCGGGAGCGGCCCTGTTCGGGCGCAGCGACCCCGGCGGGCTGGTCAATCTGATCACCAAGCAGCCGACCGCCGAGCGGTTCGTCGAGTTCGGCAATCAGGTCGACTCGTTCGGCCTGACCCGGGGCACGATCGATGCCGGCGGTGCGCTGAGCGCGGACGGCACGGTGCTCTACCGCTTCAACCTCGCCGCCCAGGGTGCGGGCAGCTTCCGCGACTTCGTGGACAGCGACCGGCTCCTCGTCGCGCCTGTGGTGAGCTGGCAGGTCACCCCGGACACGCGGATCACGGTCGAGACCGAGTTCGTGAAGAACCGGATCGTCTTCGACCGGGGTGTCATCGCGCTGAACCGGCAACTCGGGTTCCTGCCCGTCTCCCGCTTCCTCGGCGAGCCCGGGCAGAGCACCTATCAGAACAACAACACGCTGCAGGTCCGCGTCGACCACCGGTTCGACGAGAACTGGCAGCTTCGCCTCGCGACCTACTTCAACACGGGCGATCTCGCGGGCGAGTCGGCGGAGATCCGCGCCATCGCTGCCGACAACCGCACGGTCTCGCGCGACCGCAACGTGCGCGACTACCGCTGGGACGTGGCCGTCGGGCAGGCCGACCTCGTCGGGCGCTTCGATACCGCCGGCATCGGCCACACGCTACTGCTCGGCATGGACCGGGAGAGCACCGACAGCCGCACGCAGTACTTCCGCTCGAACTTCCGCACGAGCCCGTTCGCCCTGGACATCTACGCCCCGGTCTACGGGCAGGCGCTGCCGCCGATCACCATCCCGCGCAACAACCTGGAGCGGATCACCAACACCGGCCTCTACGCGCAGGACGAGATCGTCCTGAGCCCCGAATGGCGGGCGCTCGTCGGTGTGCGCCTCGACATCTTCGAGCAGAGCTTCCGCGAGCGCGCCGTCCGCAGTCAGGTCGACCAGTCGCGGGTCGCCGCGTCGCCCCGGGCGGGCCTCGTCTACCGGCCGATCCCGGAACTCGCCCTCTACACCAACGTCGGCACGAGCTTCCGGCCGAACATCGGCCCGGACGCCGCCGCCGTGACCCGCGGCACGGCCTTGCCGCCGGAGACCGGCCTCGGCTACGAGGTCGGCGCCAAGTCCGAGCTGTTCGGCGGCAGCCTGCTCCTCACCGCCGCCGCCTTCCGGGTGGAGCGGGAGAACGTGCTCACGCCCGATCCCGCCAACACCGGCTTCTCCCTCGCCGCCGGGGCCGTCCGCAGCCAGGGGTTCGAGCTGACGGCCCAGGGGCAGATCACGCCGGAGCTGAAGCTCCTGGCCGGCTACGTCTACGCCGACGCCCGGGTGACCAAGGACAACGTGCTCCCGGTCGGAGCCCCGCTCATCAACGTGCCGCGCCATTCCGGCAGCCTCCTCGCGGTCTACGAGCCGGAGGGGGCGTGGCGCGGCTTCGGCATCGGCGGCGGCGTGCGGGGCGTGGGCGCGCGCGCCGGCGACGCGGCCGGCTCCGGCTTCACCCTGCCGGCCTACGTCGCGGTCGACGCGCTCGCCTACTACCGCTTCGACAATGCCCGGATCGCGCTCAACATCGAGAACATCTTCGACACCGCGTACTACGAGAGTTCGCTGAACGTGTTCCGGGTCTATCCGGGCTCGCCCCGGCGGATCACGGGCTCGGTGACGGTGCGGTTCTGATGGCGGGCCCGCGGCCCCCGTCCAGGCAGCCGCCGGGGTCGTCGCTCCGGCGAGAGGGCGCGCCTGCGGGACTCCGCAGGCCGACCGCTTCTGCGCTATGTCGGATTCCGTGCTGCACGGCAGCAGCGACGCGACAGGCCCGGGCAACGGGGCCGAGGGGACGGTATTCGGGTGGGTAAGGCTTTGATGGAAGCGATCGTCCCGTCCGATGGCACGGCGCCCCGCGTCGTGCGGCGCCGCATCGTTCTGCTCTACCTCGTCCTGATCGCGGCCAACGTCGCCGCCTGGTCCTGGGCCTATAGCCTGTTCGCGGGGCAGCCGGCCCTGCTCTCGACCGCGCTGCTGGCCTACGTCTTCGGGCTGCGCCACGCGGTCGACCCCGACCACATCGCCGCCATCGACAACGTCACGCGCAAGCTGATGCAGGCGGGCCAGCGGCCGGTCTCGGTCGGCTTCTGGTTCGCCCTCGGCCATTCCACCGTCGTGGTGGTGGCCGCGGCCGCGGTGGCGCTGGCCGCCACCAGCCTGATCACGGCCTCGGAAGGCTACCGGGAACTCGGCGGCCTGATCGGCACAGGCGTCTCGGCCGCCTTCCTGATCCTTATCGGCCTCGTCAATCTCGTCGTCCTCGCGGGGGTCTGGCGCGCGTTCCGGCAGGTGCGGCGCACCGGCCGCTACGTCGAGGCCGACCTCGACATGCTGCTCGCCAACCAGGGCGTCCTCGCCCGGATCCTGCGGCCGCTGTTCCGCCTCGTGACGCGCTCTTGGCACATGTACCCGCTGGGCCTGCTCTTCGCGCTCGGCTTCGATACCGCCACGGAAGTGAGCCTGTTCGGGCTCTCGGCCGCCCAGGCGAGCCAGGGCATCGATCTCTGGACGATCCTGGTCTTCCCGGCGCTGTTCACCGCCGGCATGACGCTGGTCGACGCGACCGACGGCGTGCTGATGCTCGGCGCCTACAGCTGGGCCTATGTCCAGCCCATGCGCAAGCTGTTCTACAATCTCACCATCACCCTGGTGTCGGTGGTGGTCGCGCTGGTGGTCGGCACGCTGGAGGCGCTGAACCTCCTGGCGGACAAGCTCAACCTCCAGGGCTGGCTCTGGGAGCGGATCGCCGCGATCAACGACCATTTCGGCGTGCTCGGCTTCGGCATCGTCGGCCTGTTCGCGGCGGCGTGGCTCCTGTCGTTCCTCATCTACCGCCTCGGCCGGTTCGACCGGATCGACGTCAAGCCGGCCGACATCCCCTGACCGGCGTCGGCCGTGCCCACGCGGGACGTCCGGCGCCGGTGAGCCGGGCCGATGTCGGAGCGCGCCGGATGCGCGCGGCGGGCTGAACCTACCCGGCCGCCTCGCTCAGCCTCAGGCCGGTGAACGTCAGCGTCGCCGTGTAGATCGGCGCGCCGGCCGCATCCCGAACGATCACCGTGTAGGTTTGCCTGTCCCCGTCGCTCGGGATCTCCCATCGCGCGACGTCCGGGAGGGAGATCATCGCTTCTCTGCGCGCAGCGTCGAAATCGGCGCCTCGGTCCCGTCCTCGTCGCGTTGCAACTGACCGTCGTGGATATCGAAGAAATAGCGCGGCACCCACGCCTCCGTGACTGGCTTCCCCTCACGAAAGCTAACCGGGATCAGAAACGCCGGTTCTCGGCGCGCGGCGCCCGATCCGCGCCGGTGACCGCGGCCGACGCCCTCGGATGAGCGGGCGTCGGCCGGGCCCGGCCGGCTATCCGTTCCGGGCCTTCCGGCGCGGGCGGCCGTGCCGTCGCGTCGCCGGATCGCGTCCCCGAACGGACACGTCGCGCGGGGCTGCGGATCGGAAGTGAGAGCGCCGCGCGACGGCGTGCGCGGCGTGACGGGACCGCTCCGGCCGTTCCGGCCGGGCCCGTGCCTCCGGACGGGCGGTCGCGGACCCGCGGTCTCTCAGCGGTCTCTCGTCTTCGTGGTACGGGAATCCTGCGTCTTGTTTCCGTCGTCGGCCGGCGAGGCGCCCGGAACGCCGGTGTTGCCCGAGCCCCCGCCTCTCTCTCCGCCCTTCATCTGATCGCCGTGCTGCATCCGCTGCCCGCCCGACCCGGACGGCGCTGGCCCGGACGTCGATCCTCCGGCGGCGCCCTGCGCCGTTGCCGCGCCGGCCGTGCCGAGAAGGAGCGACGAGACGAGGACGAAGATCCGGATTGAGGTCATGATGTTCTCCCGAAAACTACCATTGGGCAAGCACAGAAAGCTGTCTGAGTTCAGGAATATCGCAAAATATCGAGGGTGAGCTCATGATGTTATGTTTTTATTATTGAATACTGCGGGTCGACGTGCCGAAATATCCGATGGCGGTCCGGGTGCGCGCGCATCGGCGGGCAAACCGCCCGGATCGCGCCTGAGCTGTGGGAAGCCCACGTGGACCGGCCTCCCCGCCCGGAGCCCGCAGATCGGTCCGACACGGCGCGGCGGGTGGCGCTGAGAGCCGCTCGGAGGGCCGGAGGGGCCGGTTCGCCGACGATGCCGGCACGAAATGACCGCCGCGGCGTGAGCCGGGCGGTCCAGGTGGTCTCGGGATGTCCAGAGTTAGACGATCGCGGGCCGCGCTTAATCCGCGCCGCGCGGAGCGGACCGCCGTGCCGGCTGCGTCCTCCGGCGGGCCTCGTCGTGCTGCGGCGCTCGCGCGCCATGTCCACGTCGTCGGCGGCGATGCCGACGCGTCGGTTCTGACCCGCGTCCGCGACGAGGACACGCGCCCCATATAACCGTCGCGGGAGCGCGGGCCTCCGGGAGGCCTTCCGTGGCGGCGCGGGAATCCCGCAGAGCGCCGGGTTCGACGCGGTGCTTCCCGATCGGAGCCGCGCAAAGCCGGGGGATGAGGAGGACCGTGATGCTGCGCGACAATGTCGAGCGAGGCCGCTTCGAGCTGCAGGTCGGCGGTGACGTCGTCTTCGCGACCTATCGGCGGGAGCCCGGCCAGCTCGTCATCAGCCACGTCTACGCGCCGCCGGTCCTGCGCGGCACCGGGGCGGCCGGCCGGCTCATGGAAGGCGTCGCGGCGCACGCGCGCGCCGAGGGCGATCGGATCGTGCCCCTGTGCGGCTACGCCCGGGCGTGGCTGCGCGGGCATCGGACGCATCGCGACCTGCTCGCGTGAGACCGCGACCGGGCCGGGATCGGCCGCCGCCGGGGGCGGTGCCGGGATCGCCTGGCGCTAGGTCATCCGTTGCGCCAAGTGCCGCCGCCGGCGCTGGACGGCCTCGCGGACATGCGCGACGAGCAGGGCGACGAGGCGGATCTCGACGCTCTCCGTCCGTCTGTGGGCCTCCATCCGGATCGTCTCCGCCGCGAGCGCGTCGGCCTCCCGCTCCAGATGATCGAGCTCGACCGGATCGGCGCTCGACACGGACAGCCAGATCTCCAGGAGGCGCATGACCCGGGTGGGCGGCTGCAGCGGCCGGAAGCGCCGATACAGGCCGATGCCCGCCGCGCCGAGGGAGGCCAGCGCGCTGATCATGAGCCCGACCCAGTAGGCCGCATTCTGCGCCTGATCGCTCAGGCTGGGCTGGTTCCCGGTCAGGTACGCCGTCGCGCCCGGGTGGATCGGGAGCGCCTGGACCTTGTCGTCGGTGTCGGGAGCCTCGATGCCGGCCAGATCGTCGTCGAGCGCGACGAGCCGCGGCTTGCCGGTGAGAACCTCGCGGGTGATCTCGCCGGCGAGCCAGTCCGGCATGGCGCCGCGGGCCACGAGCCGGTGGCTGACGGACAGCGTGGTGATGTCGTCGCCCGGTGCCGGCAGGGAGCCGAGGAACGCGCCCTTGGGCACGTCGATCGTGTCGAGCACGGGGTGCTCCTTGGCGATCGCCGCCGCCTCGTCGACCTCGAACAGCTTCGCCGTCCCGGAGCCTTTGCGCAGCGCCGTAAACAGCGGCAGCCACAGCGCGCTCCCGACCGGGGCCACCACGAACACCGAACCGATCTGGCGGCTGCGGGCGGCCTCCGTCAGCTGGTCGATCCTCAGGATCCTGCGATGCACGCTGCTCGGGGGCACGCCGAAATGCGTCAGGATCAGGTCGAGCAGGCGCGGGTCGAGCTTCCGCCCGTCGAGGAGACCGATGGTGCTGCCCCGCAGCTTGGCCACGCTGTCGACGGGGCTGCCCCCGGGCGCGACGAAGACCACCGCGTCGCGGCGCAGGATGACCAGTGTCTGCCCGTCCTTCGGTGCGGCGTCGCTGCGCACCAGGGCGAGCTGGGTCTCGCCCTTGTCCAGGGCCGCCGAGGCGCCGAGGCGATCCGGCTCGAAGATCGTCCGGATGCGCACCCGCGGATGCTGGGTCTGGAAGAGCTGGGTCAGCGCCTGCGCGGCCTCCCGATCCTCGGTGCTGGTCTTGGCGACCGCGATGTCGAGGGAGAGCAGGCCGAGGAGGAGATGGATGAGCAGAGCAGCGACGGCGGCCCCGGCGATGACGCCGAGGACGATGACTGTCGTTCTGGAACGCCGGATCATCCGTGCCGCGCTGATCTGCCGATCCGCCAGCATAGCGCGCGTGTCTGGCCCAGTCTCCCGCTCCCGGACAGGATCGGTCGACGCTCCGCCCCATGCTGTATCGGGTGCCGGCGCGCCGCGATCAGTTCATCTGGCGGTGCCGGTCCTGGACCTCCTGGAGGGCGAGCCTGCGGCCCAGCGTCATCAGCAGCGCTTCGGCCTGCACCTTGAGCTCCGCGTCCCGCAACTCGCTGATCGCGTACATCGCCGCGATGGCGTGATCCGCTGCCAGCTCGAGAGGCGACGTCTCCGCACGCGGCACGGCCTCGTCGGCCATGTCCTCGAACATCCGCATCCGGGTGATGTCGAGGAGGATGCCGCTGCCGCCCTGGAGCCGCCCGACATGATCGCCGGTGAAGCGCCCGCGCACCAGGACCCAGCGCGTCCGACCGTCCGCCGAGGTCACCCGATGCTCGGCGAGGTACGGTGTCCCCTCGCGGGCGCTGCGCCGAATCAGATCATCGATCCGCTCGCGATCGTCCGCGTGGATGCTGCTCATGTAGCGGCCGAGCGGGACGCCTTCCTCGGCCTCGGCCGGATCGACGTTGTACACCAGGGCGACGAAGGCGTCGGCCCGCACCCGATCGACGCCCGCGTCCCATTCCCAGCGGCCGACGACGTCGAGCGCGTCCAGCGCCGTCTGGAAGGTTTCCGAGGCTGTTTGCCCGTCTAGCGGCTTAAAAGCTGCCACCCGAGCACCCGTATTCAGTTAACAGTAACATACGTTGGTCCTAAAGCGCTGCAACCGCAAGGGGCATAATCTGGTCAGCAATCAACTGTTGCGTGCCGGACACGGGTCGGCCCCGGCGAGCCGCCGGGACCGGGTGCCGACGACGGGCCGCGGGCGGTCCTTGCAGATCGGAACCTGGACACCCATTATGACTACAGTGGTCACGGAGAGCGCCATGCAGGAGATCCAGCTTCGGGACGCCAAGGCGACGCTGTCGGCCGTCATCGACCAAGCGAAGCAGGGCGCGCCCTCGATCATCACCCGCCACGGCCGCCCCGAGGCCGTGCTGCTGAGCTTCGAGGACTGGCAGCGGCTGTCCCGCGTCCCGTCGTTCGGCCGCCTGCTCATGGCCGCGCCCGTCGCGGCGGACGACCTCGCCTCCCCGTCCGGCGGGCTCAGAAGCGCCGAGCTGTGAGGCGGTGTACCTCGTCGACACCAACGTGCTCTCGGCCGGCGCGCCGACCAAGGCCGTTCCGGCCGTCGCACTGATCGACTGGATGGACCGGAACAGCGCGGGGCTCCACCTCTCGGTCGTCACGATCGCCGAGATCGAGGACGGCATCGCGAAGAGCCGCAGGGACGGTGCCGCGCGCAAGGCCGAGCGCCTCGCGGCGTGGCTGGAGACCTTGCTGCACCTGTACGCCGCCAAGGTCCTCCCGATCGACCTCGCCGTCGCGCGCCACATCGGCGGGTTGTCCGATCTGGCGCGCGGGCAGGGGCACGCGCCCGGCTTCGCGGATCTCGCGATCGCCGCCACCGCGCGCTGCAACGGCTGGACGGTCCTGACCCGGAACGTGCGGCACTTCGCGCCGCTCGGCGTTCCCGCCTGCGATCCATTCGTCGCGCTGCCGGCCGATGGGCGGTGACGGCGTCGCGCCGGTCACCGCGGGGCCGCGGCGGCGTGCCGATCGCGGCGGGACTATCGGGACGGTGTGCAGAACTCGGCCGTGAGACCGGCGAAGGCCGCCCGCAGGAAGGCGTCCACGGGACGGTCGCCGCCCGCCTGGATCCAGGCCTCGATCGCCAAGCGCATCGCACCGAGCGACGCCATGGCGACGAGGCGCAGCGGAGCGCTGCGGACGGGATCCGGCCAGCGCTCGATCAGCGCGGCATGCAGGGCCTGCTCGTGCAGGCCGTAGGCCGCCTGCTTGCGGGCCTTCAGGGTCTCGCTGGACCGCATGACGCGATCGATACTGATGAACTCCTGGGTCCGGAAACCTGTCGACAGCGCCAGCAGGGCGTCCCGGACGGCCTCGACCGGAACCTTGCCCTCCGGCTGGGCCAGGACGGCCTTGCGCAGCGCCGCGCCGAAGCCGCGCATCTGCCAGTCCAGCAGGATCTCTTCCTTTGACTTGAAGTAGTAGAAGAAGGTTCGACGCGAGATGCCGGCCGCCTCGGCGATCGCGTCCAAGGTCGTCGCCTCGTAGCCGTGCCGGCTGAACAGCCGCAGGCCGGTCTCGGCGATCCGTTCCAGTGTCTCCTGCCGTTTTCGCGCGCGCAGGCTGCCGGGCTTCGGTGGCGGGCTCCCCATGCCGGCGTTGTGACATGCGATTCCGCACTTGCAAAGTTGCACGCGGTGCAATTATATTTTTTTACACCGAGTGCGATTTTGATGCGCGGTCTCGGGACGCGGTGCGGAGTCCGGTCGGGCGCCCGCCCCTTCCTGCCGATATCGGCAGCCTCGTTCGCCGTCGGGGCCTCCGTCGGCGAACGGAATTCGGTTGGCGCGCGCCGGGGGGCGAGGGCGCGTCGTGATCGGGCTGCGGCCGGCGATGCGCGGCTCTGCGAACCCTCCTGGCTCCCCTCCTCTCGCGAAAGCCCTTCCCATGCTCGAGTCTTCCGGTCCGACAGCGGCACGGCCGTTGCCCAACCGTCGGCAGGTCGGCGCCATGCTGCTGGGAACCCTGGCCGCGGGTGTGACGCGGCCGGCCGCGGCGGAGACCGTCGTCGAGGACGTCCGGATCGTCGACTTCGACTGGGTCGACGGCGCGCGCCAGCGACCGGTGCCGGTACGCCTGTACTGGCCGAACACGTCGTCGCTCCGGCGCCGCGTCCCGCTGGTCGTGTTCTCGCACGGTCTCGGACAGTCCCGGACCGGCTACAGCTATCTCGGTCGGCACTGGTCGTCCCACGGGATCGCGAGCCTGCACCTGCAGCACGTCGGCAGCGACAGCTCCGTCTGGACCGGCAATCCCCTGGCCCTGCTCGACCGGATCGAGCGGGCGGCGCAGGAACGGGAGGCGATCGCCCGGGCGCGCGACCTGCGCTTCGCCCTGGACCGCCTCCTCGTTCAGGACGGGGGCGCCTTCGGAGACCGGATCGACCCGCGCCGGATCGTGGCGGCCGGCCATTCCTACGGCGCCAACACGACTCTGATCGCCGCGGGTGCGCGCGTCGTCCGTGACGGGCACGCCCTTCAGGCGCGGGATCCGCGGATCGCGGCCGGGATCGTGATCTCGGCGCCGCCCTTCTACGGCGAGCGCGACCTGCGGGCCGTCCTGGGCGCCGTCGAGATCCCGACCCTGCACGTGACGGCGACCGAGGATGTCATCCAGCTGCCCGGTCGCACCTCGCCGTTCAGCGACCGCCTCGCCGTGTACGAGGCGATCGCGACGCCCCGGAAGTCCTTGGCGGTCTTCCAGGGCGGCTCGCACAGCATCTTCACCGACCGTCCCCTCACGGGCGGTCTGAACCTGAACCCGCAGGTCAAGGCGGCGACCGCCGCCGGGACGCTGGCCTTTCTCGACCTCGCCTTCCGCGGCGATCCGGAGCCGCTGCGCGCGTGGTCCTCGACCTGGCGACCGATCCTCGCCGTCGCGCCTGCAGGCTACGCGGGCGCGTCGCTGGCGCAACCCGCGATAGCGACCCGCGGAAAGGACCGGACGCGCGCCCAGCCCGGGGAGCCGCTCTGACAGGCCGCTCGTCGCGCCCCCTGGCGGCTGAGGTCAGGAGCCCGGCCTCCTCCGCGAGGTCGGTGTACGGGGTCGGCGCCTCGGGTCAGGTCGCTTCGCGCGCCGTCAGGGTGCGGTCGACCAGCTCGAGGATCCGCTCCCGGTCCAGCGCGGTCCCGAACAGGATCCGGTAGAGGATCGGAGAGACGACCCCGTCCAGCACCGCCTCGGGGTCCGGGAAGGCCTCGCCGCGGGCCACGGCCCGATCCGCGATGATCGCGATCTGATCGCGGGTGAAGCTGCAGCATCGCTGGGCACAGTTCGCGTCCGCCGCCGCCAGAACGTCCCGGATCATCTCCCGCCCCGGTGCGGACGACATCTCGTCCGCGTACTGCTCCGCCCACGCCTCGAGATCGGTCCGGCCGCTCCCGGTATCAGCCGGCTCGCCGTCGGGACGGAGCCGCTCGACCGCGACATCGGCCAAGAGCTCGGCGAGCGTGCCCCACCGGCGGTAGATCGTCGACGGCGTCACGCCGGCCGCGGCGGCCACCAGGGGCACCGTGATTTCCGAACGGTCCGTCGTGGTCAGGAGCGCGCGCACGGCCGCCTGAACCGAGGTCTGCACCCGCGCGCTGCGGCCGCCCGGACGCGGCCCTTGCCTCGTCGTCATCCTGCACTCTGCCATCTGGGGCGCCACAAACGCAAAGATATTGCGTTTGTGGCGCGGAGGGCCTACGCATCAAACGCAACGGATTAGCCTTTAGGTTCGCCAATGACCAGGGACCGCAAGCTGAAAGTTGTGGCTGTCGCGGGCAGCGGCACGCTGTTCTTCCACGCGGCGGTGCTCGGCACCTTCCTCGCCGCGTCCGCCGCTCCGACGCCGCTGTACCGGTTCTACCAGGAGACCTACGCGCTCTCCCCCCTGCTCACGACCGCGGTGTTCGCCGTCTACGCGCTGGCGCTCCTCAAGGCGCTCCTCGTCGCCGGGTCGATCTCGGACCATCTGGGCCGACGACCGGTGATCTTCGGCGCGCTGCTCCTCGAGCTGGTGGCGATGGCCCTGTTCACGACGGCCAGCGGGGCTTGGGGACTCATCGCGGCGCGCTTCGTCCAGGGCGTGGCGACCGGCATCGCGGCGAGTTCGCTGGGCGCCGCGCTCGTCGACGTCGACCGGGCGCGGGCCCAACTCGTGAACGCGATCATGCCGCTGATCGGGATGGCGGCGGGCGCGCTCGGAACCAGCGCCCTCGTGCAGTACGGCCCGCACCCTCTCCACCTCGTCTACGCGATCCTGGGCGCGGTGTTCGCCGCGCAGGCCGCTCTCCTCTGGCTCACGCCCGAGACCGGCGAGCGCCGCGCGGGCGCCCTGCGAGCCCTGAGACCGCGCGTCGTGGTTCCGCCGCAGGCCAGGCGGCCGCTGGCCGCGATCACGCCCACCAACATCGCGACCTGGATGCTCGGGGGCTTCTACCTCTCCATCGTTCCCTCGCTGGTCGTCGCCGCGACGGGCAGCCGGACCCCGTTGACGAGCGGCGTCATGGTCGCGGCCCTGATGGTCGCCGGCGCCTTCGCGGTCCTCCAGCGGCGCGGCCGGGACGCCGCGGCCAACCTGACGATCGGGACGCTCGCCATGACCGCCGGCCTTGTCATCGTGCTCGCCGGCATGCACGGCGGGAGCGTGCCGGTCCTGATCGGCGGGACCCTGGTCGGCGGGGCTGGCTTCGGGACGAGCTTCCTCGGCGCCCTCGGGACGATCGTCCCGCTGGCGAAGCCGAGCGAGCGGGCGGAGCTCCTCGCGAGCTACTACGTCGAGAGCTACCTGGCGTTCAGCCTCCCGGTGATCTGTGCCGGGTATCTCGTGCGCCGGATCGGCTACGTGACGACCGCCGACCTCTACGCGGCCGCGATCCTCGCCATGAGCGCGGCCGGGTTCCTGGCGCGGCGGGCACTGACGTCGCGACGCGTCTCGCCCGGCTGACGCACCCTGCCTCCGGCGCTCCGGTCGAGTCCGCGTCTCGGAAGGGCACCGAAGCCGGCCGCCGGGGGCCCTCGCGCGATCGCGCCGCAAATAGCCGTCGTGCCGGCCGGGGCGATCCCGCGCGACCGTCCCGGCCCGGCCGCGTTGACCCGGATCAACGTCGCGCGAACGGGACGGCCGGTATAGGCACGCTCCCGGGACGCGGAGCCGAGCGGAGGCATCATGCGAGACTTCACCGTCGCCTGGGACGCGAACCGGCTGGCCTGGGTGCGGGAGCGCGTGCGAGCCTACCGCATGCCGCGCCTGCCGACGGGGGCCGGCTGGCGCTACGGCTGCGATCCGGACGTCCTGGCCGCCCTGTGCGCCCACTGGCTCGACGGCTTCGACGAGGCCGCCGCCGCGGCCGAGCTCAACCGCTTCCCGCAGATCCTGGCCCGCGTCGAGGATCTCGACCTGCATGCCGTCCACGTCGTCGGCGAGGCGGAAGGCCGGCGCCCGCTGCTGCTGATCCACGGCTGGCCGGGTTCGATCTACGAGTTCTGGTCGGTGATCGAGCCTCTGGCCTTCCCGTCGCGCCACGGCGGGCGGCCGGAGGACGCGTTCGACCTCGTGATCCCGGCGCTGCCCGGCTTCGGCTTCTCGAGCAAACCCGCCGCGCCGATCGGCGCGCGCAGCACGGCGCGGCTGTTCGACCGCCTGATGCGCGAGACTCTGGGCTACCCGCGCTACCGGGTGCAGGGCGGTGACTGGGGCGCCGGGGTCGCGGCCTGGCTCGGCCTCGACCACGCCGCGTCGCTGGAGGCGATCCACCTGAACTACCTGCTGGTGCAGCCCGATGCCGAGCCGGAGAGCGCCGCGGAGCGGGCTTGGCAGAAGCAGGCCGGAGCCACCCAGCAGGCGCTCGGGGCCTACGCGCAGCTGCAGGGCACCAGGCCGCTCTCGCTCGGCTACGCCATGGCGGACGAGCCGGTGGCGCAGCTGGCGTGGCTGGTCGAGCGCTTCCACGACTGGGCCGACCTGCGGGAGCGGCCCTTCGCGCAGGTCTTCACGAACGATCAGCTCCTGACCAACGCCCTGCTCTACATCCTCACCGATTCCTTCGCGACGGCGACGTGGTTCTACGCCGGCGCGCAGCAGGAGGGCGTGCGCCGGATGCCGCCGGGGCGGCGCGTCACGGTGCCGACGGCCTTCGCGGCCTACCCGGATCCGCGCACGCCAGCGCCGCCGCGAGAGTGGCTGGAGCGCGGCTACGCGGTCTCGCGCTGGCAGACGATGCCCCGCGGCGGCCATTTCGCCGCCATGGAGGCGCCGGACCTGTTCGTCCGGGACCTGCGGGACTGGGGCCGCGGCTGACGGCGTCGTCCCGCCGCATCGCGGACTCGGCCGGACCAGGTGGCACGAATGGGATCCTCTAGATCAGCGCGTAGCCCGCCCCGTCCCGCTCGATCCGTCCGCGGGCGGCGAGGTGCATCCCGGTCACGCTCAGGCCCTCCGCCGCCGCGCGGTCGAGGATGCGCCGGCGTGTCGCGATCGCCTGCGCCGGATCCGTGTCCCAGATGACGGTCCAGTCCGGGTGCGGCATCTGCAACAGCCGCGAGTGGATGACGTCGCCCCAGATCAGCATCCGGTCCGCGCCGTCCGCGATCAGCACGCCCATGTGACCCGGCGTATGGCCCGGGAGCGGCATCGCGCGGATGCCGGGGGCGATCTCGGCCTCGCCCGAGAGGCGGCGGATCCGATCGGGGTAGGCGGCGAGCACGGCCTGTGCCGTCTCGAACATCGGCCGCAGGGCGTCGGGCGCGGCGGCCCGCGCTCCCGCATCCGACCAGTAGGCGACCTCGCGCTCCTGCACCACGAGCTCGGCGTTCGCGAACCGCGCCAGGCGGCCCGGCGTCAGGAGACCGCCCGCGTGGTCGGCGTGGAGATGGCTCAGCCAGATGGTCTCGACCTGGTCGGGCCGCACGCCCTCCGCCGCCAGCGCGGCGGTCACCCGGTTGAAGTCCGGTCCGAAGACGGTGCCGCAGCCCGCATCGAGCAGCCAGTGGCGCGCGCCGCGCCGGATTAGGAAGGCGTTGACCGGCTCCGGCGACGGGCCGTCCCCGGAAAGACCGGCCCCCGTCAACAGAGCCCGTCCGGCCGGGCTCTCGGCCGCGGGCATCATGCGCGGCTTCAGCGGGAACAGCCCGTCGCGCAGGGGCGTCACGGTGAAGGCGCCGACCCTGTAGGGCGGGGTTCCGGTCGCGGCCGAGCCGGGGCGGTGCAGGCCGAGCGGCAGCAGGGCGGCGGCGGCGAGCAGGCTGCGGCGGGACAGGTGAGAGGCCATGGCGGGCTCCGCGGGAGACGGGACGCCGCCATCCTGCGGGGCGCGTGGGGCGCGGGCCAGGGATGTCCTCCCGCGCACGGCCGGGCATTCTTCCCGCGCTGCGTCGGCGCGGCTTGCGCGTCGGGCCCTTCCCGGTGCCAGATCGGCACGTCGCTTCGAGCCCGGCCGTTTCGCCCCCATGAGCCTGCCCGCGCATCTCGGCCTACGCCTCCTCGTGGTCGCCCTCCTGTGCCTGGCCGGAGCGGTCGCCTGGACCGGCTTCGCCGCCCAGGCGAGCCTGCAGCGGGAGGCCGCGACCTCGGCGGAGCGGATCGCCGCGCAGCTCGCGCGTCAGCCGGGCCTCGGCAGCGCCGGTCCGGTCGCGATGCCCGCCGCGCCGCCGCAGCCCGCACCGGCCCTCCTCACCATCCTCCCGGGGATCTGCGCCGACATCCAGCTCGGCGTCGAGTTGCCGCGGCGCGTCTGCGGCGACTGGGACGGCCTCGACGCCGCCCCCGCGTGGTTCCGGGACGCGGTCGCGGGGGACGCCGCGGTCGCGCCGACGATCCGCGCCATCGTCTTCCGCGAGCGCACGATCGGCAGCGTCACCGCTTGGCCCGATCCGACCGCCGCGGCGGCCCGCGTCTGGCAGCGGGTGCGTCTCGCGGGCGGGCTCGCGATCGCTCTGACGGCGGCGACACTGCTCCTCAACTGGCTCGCGGTCATGCGCCTCGTCGCGCCCGCCGGGCAGATCGTGCGCGGGCTGGCGAGGCTCGACGCGGCCCCGACCCGGTCGCCGCTGCCGCGCTTCGCCGCCGCCGAGTTCGACCGGATCGCACGCGCCTGCGATGACCTCGCCGACCGGCTCGCCCGCGCGGAGGCCGCGCGCGCGGAGCTGATGCAGCGGCTCGTCACGGTGCAGGAAGAGGAGCGGCAGGCGCTCGCGCGGGACCTGCACGACGCCTTCGGCCAATGCCTCGCCGCCGCGGGCGCCCGGGCGGCCGCGATCGAACTCGCCGCGCCCGACGACCGCGAGGATCTGCGCGCGGACGCGCGCGGCATCGAGGTCGTCCTCGCCACCATGCGGGAGAGCCTGCGCGGGGCGCTGGCGCGCCTCGAACTGCCCGACCTCGCCGAGACCGGGCTGGAGGACGCGCTGCGGGGCCTCGTGGCGGATTGGCGGGCGCAACTCAGGTCCGGCCCGGCCCTCCATCTCGACGTGGCCGGCGACCTCGCTGGCATGCCCGTGACCGTGTCGGCGAGCCTCTACCGCATCGCGCAGGAGCTCCTGACCAACGCCCTCCGCCACGGGCGTCCGAGCCGGATCTTCCTGCGGGTCGTCCGGACGGAGACCGGAACGCGGACGGTGACGCTCACGCTGGACGACGACGGCAAGGGCGATGTCTCGCGCACGTCCTCCGGCACGGGCCGCGGCCTCGTCGGCATCCGCGCGCGGCTCGCCGCCCTCGGCGGGAGCTTCACACTGACCGGCACCGGCAGCGGGATCCGCGCCTGCGCGACCGTCCCGACCGCGGTCTGAGGCGTCTCATGCCCACGTCCATCCTGCTCGTCGACGACCATCCGGTGGTGCGCGAGGGCTATCGCCGCCTGATCGAGCGACAGCCGGGACTCGTCGTGACGGCGGAGGCGGCGAGCGCGGCGGAGGCCTACCGCCAGTACAAGGCGCACGGGCCGGATCTCGTGATCCTCGACCTGTCGCTCCCGGGGCCGAGCGGCATCGAGGCCATCCGGCACATCCGTCAGTGGGACGGGGCGGCCCGCATCCTGGTCTTCAGCATGCGCACCGGGGCCGTCGTCGCGCGCCGAGCCTTCGCCGCGGGGGCGTGCGGCTACGTCACCAAGGCGAGCCCACCGCGCGCGTTGCTGGCGGCGGTGGCGGCCGTGCTGCGCGGCGAGCGGGCGATGAGCGCCGACATCGCCCACGCGATCGCCCAGGACGAGGTGGCGGGCGGGCGCTCGGCCGTCGACGCGCTGAGCCCGCGGGAAGTCGAGATCCTGAGCCTGACCGCTGGGGGGATGACGGCGCAGGCCGTGGCCGAGGCCCTCTGCTTGAGCCTGAAGACGGTGCACAACAACCTGTCCGGGATCCGCGCCAAGCTCGGTGCCCGAACCGATGCACACCTCGTCTGGATCGCCGTGGGCGCCGGGCTCGTGTGCCCGCCCGAAGAGCTGGCCGGCAGGGCGTGACGGGGACAGCGCGCATCTGTCTGAGTGACGGATGATCCTTCCCGACATCCATCGCTGAACTGCGCGCCGCGTTTAATCCGCGCCGATGCGTGCGTGAGGGCACTCCGCGATTGCATGTCACCATCTACTTTGCCATCGCGGCACGAAATGATGCGTGAAGTCACGGTTGGTGATTTTACCGAGACTGCGGATTAAACGACGATTACATGGAGAGGGCGTCGCTGCTCTTGGTCGGCGCGGTGCGCCGGTCGCGGGCCGGCGGGGAGCACCCGCGCACCGATGGCAGCGTGGTCGATCGTGGATCTCCCGTCGGTCGTCGGCTCTCGCCCCGCGGACGAAGCGCGCATCACCGCGCAGGCAGATCGGATCGGAGATTGAATCGGGAGGCTCGCCATGACTGTCGGACAAGCGATGACCCGTGGAGCGATCATCGGCCTGATCGCGCCGTTCATCTGCATCCATGCGGCGCTGGCAGCCGCGTTCACGGGGACGGGCGGCGGCCCTGAGACCACGATCAACGCGCCGTACCGCTCGTCGGTGGGGCAGACGGTGCCGCCCGGCGCGGGGGCCGCGCCGCTGCACGATCCGCGCGAGCGGACGCGACGGCAGAAGGACCTCGACGCGGTCCTCGGCAGCGTCTGCGACAAGTGCTGACGCCGTCGCGACAGGTCCGCCTCGAACATCGACCGACACGAACGGGAACGAGCATTTGCGTCCTCCGCACGACATCCGAATTCTCAGCCAGGTGCGCTGCCACCTCGGTGAAGGACCGAGCTACGATCCGCGCACCGGGACGGCGTGGTGGGTCGATATCCTGGAAGCGCGCCTGTTCGAGAAGCCGATCGCCAGCGCCCAGAAGGCGCTCGTCCACGTCCTGCCCGTCCAGGTCAGCGACATCGCGGCGATCGACGGCGCCCACCAGCTGCTCTCGGCGGAGGACGGTCTCTACGTCCGGTCGATCCGGGACGGGGACATCCGGATGCTCTGCCCCCTCGAGGAGGATCTGCACGACAACCGGTCCAACGACGGCCGCGTCCATCCGAGCGGCGCGCTGTGGATCGGCACGATGGACCGCGACGCCACCAAGGGGCGCGGCTCGATCTATCACGTGGCCGGCACGAAGGTGCACCGCCTCTTCGGCGGCCTGACGATCCCCAACGGCATCAGCTTCTCGCCGGACGGTGCCACCGGCTACTTCGTCGATACCGACGTCGGCGTGCTTCACCGCGTCCCGCTCGATCCGAGGACCGGGCTGCCGCGGGGACCGGTCGAGATCCATTTCGACCACCGCGGCGGCGAGGGCGCGATCGACGGCGCCGCCGTGGATGCCGAGGGCCTGATCTGGACGGCGCGCTTCGGCGCCGGCTGCCTCGACGCCTACAGCCCCGCGGGCGAGCGGGTCCGCACCGTGTCGGTGCCGATGCGGCAGCCGACCTGTCCGACCTTCGCGGGACGCGATCTCGACCGCCTGCTGGTCACGTCCGCCTACGAGGGCATGGACGTGGCGGACCGCGCCGAGGATCCGGAGCATGGCCGGACGATCCTGATCGACGTGGGCGCGCAGGGGCTGCTGGAGCCGGCCTTCCGGCTCTGCGCCTGACCAGGCCGGACCGCGGTTCTCGCCCGCCCTCGCCCGACCTCAGCCGGCGCGTCGAAGCGCAACACCCAGGAGACTTCATGACCGACGCGGGCGAGCGCCCCTATCAGCCGATCGAAGCCTACGCCCTCCTGAGCAACTGCGAGGGGTGCGCGCTCGTCGCCCGCGACGGATCGATCGACTGGGCCTGCCTGGAGCGCTTCGACGCCGACCCGGCCTTCTCCCGGCTGCTCGACCGCCGGCGCGGCGGCCATTTCTCCATCCGACCCGAGGGGCGGTACGAGACGGCGCGGCAGTACCTGAGCCGCAGCAACATCTTGGAGACCACCTTCACCACCCCGGACGGCTTCGTGACCCTGCACGACTTCATGGTCGGGCCGGAGGGCGGCCCGCACCGGCCGCTCCTGGTCCGGCTCGTCAGCGGCGTGTCGGGCCGTGTCCCGATGGTGGTCGTCTACCGGCCGCTGGCGGGCTTCGCCGAGTCCTTCGCGCCGCCGGAGATCGCGGGCGGCCGGGTGACGGCACCGGGATGCCCGGGCCTCGTCGCGGATGTCGAACTCGTGCGGGACGGCGCCGGGGCCGCCGCGCGGTTCGTCCTCGAGGGCGGGCAGGCGCGGAGCTTCAGCCTCTACGGCGATGCCCTGCCGGACGCCCCGCCGGACGCGCGCGCCCTGATGGAGCGGACGCGCAAGGCTTGGGTGCTGTGGACGCAGGACGCCGCCTACACGGGACCGCTCGCCGATGAGCTGATCCGGTCGGCGCTCGTGCTCAAGGCGCTGACATACGCGCCCACCGGCGCGATGGTCGCGGCGGCCACGACCTCCCTCCCCGAGGAGATCGGGGGGATCCGCAACTGGGATTACCGGTTCTGCTGGATCCGCGACGCGTGCCTGTCCTTCTACGTCCTGAAGAAGTTCGGCATGCTGCGCGAAGCCGAGGCCTTCTTCGGGTTCGTGTCCGACCTCTGCGCGCGGGCGGAGGGGCGGCTGCGGCCGCTCTACAGCGTCTCGGGCGAGGCCGACCTCGCCGAGACCACGATCGCGCATTTCGAGGGCTGGCGGGGCAGCGCGCCGGTGCGGGCCGGCAACGAGGCCGCCGAGCAGCATCAGGCCGACGCGTACGGGCAGGTGCTCGACCTGCTCTACCTCTACACACGCCTGGGCGGCACGCTCCCGGAGGCGATGCTCGGGCACGGCGCCCGGCTGGCCGACCTCTCCGCCGCGCACTGGCACCGCCCCGACGCCGGTCTCTGGGAGCCGCGCAAGCCCGAACAGCGCTACCTCCACGCGGCGATCATGAACTGGGTCGCCCTGGACCGGGCGATCCGCCTGTTCGGCCCGCGCGAGACGTGGTGCCGGGAGCGCGACCGCATCGTCGCCTGCGTGAACGGCCCGGGGATCCACCGGGACGGCTACTACCCGCAATATCTCGGCGGTGACGACGTCGACGCCGCCCTGCTGATGGCGCCCCTGGTCGGCTTCCCGGTCGACGAGGCCGCCTTCGCCCGGACCGTGGACGTCGTCATCGAGCGCCTCGGGCACGGCCACCTCGTCTACCGCTACCGGAACGACGACGGCCTGCCCGGCCACGAGGGCACCTTCCTGCTCTGCGCCTTCTGGCTGGTCGACGCGCTGCTCTGGCTCGGCCGGGACGCGGAGGCGCGGCTGCGCTTCAACGCCCTGCGCGCCCTCCAGAACGACGTCGGCCTCTACGCCGAGGAGGTCGCGCCGGACGGCGCTTTCCTGGGAAATTTCCCCCAGGCCTTCAGCCATCTCGGCTTCATCCACAGCGCCCTGATGCTCGACCTGTTCGACCACGGCGGTCGCGCGGCGGTGCAGGGCACCTACGCCGACCGGTCCCTGCGCGAGACGGCGCTGCGCCGGACACCGACCCTGGGCGGCCCCGACTGATCGCCGCCCGCCATCCGCCCGTCCGCTGTCGCCACCCCTCATTCAGCACAGGAGTGCCCATGTCCCGATCGAGCCGTCACGAAGCCCGTCTCCTGAGCGTAGACGAGGCCGATCTCGTCGCGCGCTCGCATCATCCCAGGCTCGGTGAGGTCGATGACGGCGGCTTGGCGGAACTGGTCGCGCGTCTTCGGGCAAGCCGCGACCGTGCGCGGGATATCTCCCGCCGGCAGCGCCGCGAGCTGCGCGGCAAGGCCGCCCCGTCCGGGGCGCGCGCCGCGACCGACAATACCGGGACCCGCCGGAAGGCCGCGGTGCTGGCAGCAGCGGTGAAGCGCGCCAGCAAGGAGAGCGAGCGCAGGCGGAACGCCCGGGCGCGCGGTCGCCTGGTCACGAGCTCCCGCAGGGCGCTGGCGATGAAGCAGGCCGCCGGCGATCACGGTCTCGCGCGACCGACCTCGCGCACCGCGCACGATGGCATGCAGGCCGTTCCGAACGACGGCCTCGCGCCGTCGGGCGCCCTCGACAGCGCGGGACACGAGATCGCGCGGCGGCGCGGCGGCGGTCCGCGGTAGCGCCAGACCCGGACGGCCGCCGCGGGCGCTCCGGGCTCGGCCCTTGCACACCGGCGTCGGCCTCCGCGGCATCTCACCAGTAGCGGACGGGCCGGATCCGCGGCGCGCCTCTCTTCCGGCCGCGGCCGGTCACGGGCGCGGGCCTCCGCCTCGCGGTGCGCGCCGGCGCGGATCCCGCGAGGTCCCTGTCGCGGCTCTCACGCGAACCTCGCGGACGCGCCCGTCATGGAGCGACAGGAGACGTCGGTCCTGGCAGGGTGGGATCCGATCGTGGCCCCGGGCCGAAGCGGAGCGTGCACCGACTGGTGCGCGCATGAGGATGTTGTCGATGCGGGGCGCGGCGCTGATTTTCGGGACACTTCTCGTGATCGCGACCTTCGTGTGGTTCATGTACTTCGTCCCCCTGGGATGTGCGATGAACACGACCGGGTGCCGGGAGACCTTCTCGGTCTGGAGCGGCGGCGGCCTGGTCCATTTCTGGGCGCCGCTCCTTGTCGCGAGCGCGGCGATCCTCTTCGGATTGTCCGGCTCCAAGTAGATCAGCGGTATTCGCGCATTGCGAGGCAGGGCCGCCGACGCTCCGGTCGTCGACGGATCTGGTCAGCGGCGACGAGAGGGTCGTCGATGAACGTCTAGACGGCTGTGCAGCCGTTCCGGTGATCTTGCCCCTCGGTCACGGGTCAGCTTGCCGGCTGGACCGGGCCGTGCGAGGTGTCGCCCGCGACGATGCCTGACGTGAGTTGATCCGCCGATCGCATGAGCCTCGCCGTCGACCCGACCCGCGCCCGGACCCTGATGACCGCCGATCTGCACCGCGGCTATCGCGGCCGGGAGGGCGACCGACGGGCCGCGCGGGATGCCGGTCGATACCAGTCTCGGCGTCGGATCAGCCCCGCGACCCGGCGAAAACGCGACTGGGCCGCCCATTGCAACATCGTGCCGGCGCCTGCCGGAGGAACCGCGTCCCGCGAGGCGGGACCGTTCGCCAAGACAGGGGATGTCCGGGAATGATCATCTGGTCCGGCTGGGGAATGCTGACGGCGCTGATCGCGGCGGCGGGCCTGATCGGCAGCGTGCTGCTCGATCCGGCGCTCGCCCGCCTGGGCGTCCCGACGCCCACGGGCGTCATCCTGGTGTGGGTGGTGGCGGCCGGCTTCAACTGGTGGCTCGGCACCCGGCTGAACGGCCGGCCGGGCCGCGAACTGCTCGACCCGCGCACGGGACAGACGGTGATCCTGCACCCGCGCCACACCCTGTTCTGGATCCCGATGCAGTACTACTCCGTGCTCATGGTTCTGCTCGGTCTGCTCGCCGTGATCGGTGCGATGCACGCCGGCTCGCCGGGCTGGCCTGTCTGATGGGCGCGCGTCGCGCCGCGGGTGCGCGGCCGCGACCTCTCCGAGGCCTCTCTGGCGCTCGACGCCGCGGCGCAGGGATGAAGCCCGTGGCAGCTCTAGGGGCAGTCCGGAGCGTCCGGTATCGCGTCGAAGGCCTGCGGTCCCGGCTGTGCTCGGGGGCGGACGACGACGCGGACCGTGACCCGACAGTCACCCGCCCGGACGCGGTAGCGCTCCCCGTCGACGCGCTCGACTGCATCGATCGGACGCGATCCCAGCACCCGCGCGGCCGCCTCCGCGACGGCCTGGACTTCACGCACGCGTTGCCAGGACGGCGGCAGGGCGGCCTGGGAAGTCGTCGGAAGCAGCGCGAGCCCCGTCGCGCTTAGCCAGCGCCGCGCGGCCATCATGCCCGGGCCTCCCGGGTCGTGGCGGGAGCCGACACCGGCGCCGGGACAGCAGCCCGGATCGGCCGGACCGCGAAGAGCCGAAGGCGTCGGCGCGTGGGCGTCTCTCCGTTCATGCGGCGGGGACGAACCTCAGCGGACCGCAAAGACGGAGGCCGGCGCCCCGTAGCGCCGGTCCCAGCCTTCCCACGCGACGTCGGTCGGTCCCACGGCGAAGTCGACGACCCGCCAGCCGTTTCCGTCCTGGCGCAGCAGCGCGGCGTAGTCGTTCGAGTCCAGATCGTCCGCGGCGCGAGGGAGGGGGCGGCCATCGGGCCGCTGCATCCGCGCGAAGAGGAAGGCCCAGGGGCCGACTTGGTTCAGGGCGTGCACGACGAACTGCACCGGCTGTCCCCGCCCGGCCTCCGCAGGGCCCCGGGCGACATCGAGCAGGGCGCGCCGCGCCGCGCCCTGCGGGGTCTCCGTCCCGGCCTGTGCGGGCTGTCGCGTGCCGTCGCCGCAGGGCTGCCAGGTTCTCTGGGCGCCGGTGTCGGCCGGGCGTCCGTAGCACCAGCCCGCGGCTGCGAGCCGGCGATCGAGGCCGTCGCGCCGCTCGCAGGCCGCCTGCGTGCGCGGATCGTCGCCGGAGCCGCCGCGGCAGAGGCCGTTGGCCGTGGTCCAGTCCCGGAGAAGCGCCGCCACCGGCTCGGCGCGCGTCGCCGTCGGCGCCGCGATCATCAGGGCGCAGAGCGCGCCGACGCGCCGTGTTCGCCGGGTCCGGTCTCTCCGGCTTTCGCAGGGCGCGCGGCCATCACCGGGGAGGCCGCCATCGGCCCGCGCGACGGCGTGGCGGGCCGGAGCAGCGGATCCGCGCGTCTCCGCACCGGCGTCACCCGACCGCGCGCCAGTGCCCGGACCACCGATGGACCTTCCGTGTCCCCCTGTCATGCCCTGAAATCCCTGCCTGCGCCGGTCTCACGTCAGCCTTGAGCAGACCAGACCGAGTTCCGCGCGCGTCCCGCGCGGGACGATCGGCACGATCGTCGCGCTCATGTTGGGCACGCGGCGAGACCTGTCGAGGGGATCGGCGCCGCCGCGGGTCGGAGCGGGTGCGCCTCCGCGGCGCTGCACGGCCGGGTGGCGATCCCACCGCCGGCACCGCCGAGACGGGAGCGTCCCGCCGCGAACAGCCGCGCTCGTCTCCGGCAACCCGCTGCGCCGGGCGCTGTTGGGTCTTCGGGAGTGGTTTCCATATGGCGCGTCGCATCCTGATCACCGGCGCCAGCATCGCCGGCAATACGGTGGCCTGGTGGCTCGGCCGCAGCGGCTTCGACGTGACCGTCGTCGAGCGCGCGCCCGCCTTTCGGGACGGCGGGCAGAACGTCGATGTGCGCGGCGTCGGTCGCACGGTGCTGCGCCGGATGGGTCTGGAACGGGCCGCCCTCGCCAGCGGCACCGGCGAGGAGGGGACGGCCTGGATCGACGGCCGGGGACGGGTCGCCGCGCGGTTCGACGTCGCCGGGGCCGAGGGTGATGGGCCGACCGCCGAGATGGAGATCCTGCGCGGCGACTTGGCGCGCCTTCTCTACGAGCCGGCCCGGGAGCGGGCCCACTATCGCTTCGGCGACCTTGTGGCCCGCCTCGCGGAGGACGGGGACGCGGTCGCCGTCACCTTCGCGGGCGGCGAGACGGAACGCTACGACGCGGTGGTCGTGGCGGAAGGTGTCGGCTCATCGACCCGCGAGCTCGTCTTTCCCGGAGAGAACGCGCCGCGCTGGATGGGTCTGACCATCGCGTACTTCACGATTCCCAGAATCCCCGACGACGACCGGATGTGGCGCTGGTTCAACGCCACGGGCGGCCGCAGCATCTCGCTGCGGCCGGACCGGCACGGCACGACGCGCGCGATGCTGACGCTCCGTCAGCCGCCCGGCGGCGAGCAGGACTGGGATATCGCTCGCCAGAAGGCGTTCCTGCGGGCGCGGTTCGCCGGTGCCGGGTGGCAGGCCGGGCGCGTCGTGGCGGGCCTGGACGCGACGGACGATTTCTACCTCGACGTCCTGCGCCAGGTGAGGATGAAGCGCTGGTCGTCCGGCCGCGTCGTGCTCACAGGCGACGCGGCCTGGTGCGCGACGCCCCTCGCGGGCATCGGCACGACGCTGGCCGTCACCGGCGCCTGCGTGCTGGCCGGTGAGCTGGCGCGCACCGACACGGTCGCGGCGGCTTTCGCGGCTTACGAGCGGGTCATGCGCCCGTATGTCGAGAGGGCGCAGGGTGTCCCGAAGCTCGCGCCGAAGCTCATGAACCCGCGCACGCGGATCGGCATCCGTCTCCTTCACGCGGCCCTGAACGTCGCGAGCAGGCCCGCCGTTCGCCGCGTCACCGCGAAGCTGTTCGATGGGCGCTCCGAGGAGCCCGATGTCTCCGCTTACGTCGGTCGATCGGCCTGAATCGGCTCCTCGGCACACACGCTCCGGCCGGTTCCACATCGAGCGCTCGGATCGCCACGGCTCGGTTCACTGCGGGGTCTGACCTTGGCTCAGGAACGACGGCGTCCGTTGTCGGGGCCGCCTCTCCCGACAAGACCGGCTGTGCCGGCGGGGGAAAGTCCTCCCTAGAATTGTGAGATCAATGTCTGTTGTTTCATGAATCGGATCCCTGTCGGGTCTCGACGCGCGCGAGCATGTCGAGGGCATCACCGATCGCGGCGAACTCCGCGGTGTTGTCGAAGATGCACCACGCGCGTCGGCCGAGGGCCTTGTGCGCTCCGAGGCGCTCGGCCATCCGGGACAGGACGCGCGGTTCGTACGCCGAGTAGTACATGCGCGGCGAGCCGTGGAGCCGATAGTAGACGAGGTCCGGCCAGCCACCGGGCATGCCGGCGTTCCGGACCGGCGCGGGGTCGGCCGCGACACGGGCGATCGCGAGGCCGACGAGCAGGCGGTCGACATCTTCTGTGAACCACGTGGCGTGGCGCGGCTCGCAGACGATGTCGCCCGGGAAGCGCCGCCGGAATCCCGATAGGAAGGTCGCCGCGGACGGGCTGTCGAAGGCCAGACTCGGTGGGAGCTGGAGCAGCAGCGGCCCGAGTTTTGTCCCGAGGCCCGTGACCTCCCCGAGGAAGCGCGCGAGGGGCTCATCCACGCCGATGAGGCGCCGCTCGTGCGTGATCGATCGCGGCACCTTCACGGCGAAGCGGAACCCGTCCGGCACCGCCGCAGCCCATCTCGCGTAGGTCGTCGCCCGATGGGGCCGATAGAAGGCGGTGTTGATCTCGACCGCGGAAAAGCGCTGTCCGTACCGCTCCAGATGGCTGCCCGCCTCTGGGAACTGCGGCGCGTAGGCCTTGGGCAGGCTCCAGCCCGCGGTTCCGACGGCGATGGCGTCTGATGGATGCATGGAATACCGCTCGGGGCCGAAGCCATGCCGGCCCGACCGGCGATCGGTAGACCGGGATCTGCGCGCATGCGAGCGCTCGACGAGGTGTTCGACCGTCTCCCGCAATCCGCGTTCCGGCGACGCTTCCGGCTGGCGATCGCCGATCGGGTCTACCTGCGAGAGAAGGGGCTCCCGACGGTCTTGGACCACGCGCGGGACTTCGTGCGGCGACGCCTCGCGTCTGCCGAGCCGAGGAACGACGGCAAGCAGACGCCCTTTCGCGGTCATCCCGTCTTCACGGCGCAGCACGCGACGGCAACCTGCTGCCGCGGTTGCCTGGCCAAGTGGCACGCGATCCCCGCCGGCCGGGCATTGACCGCCGTCGAGCAGGCCCACGTGGTCGCCGCGATCGCGCGCTGGCTGCGCTCCGAGGACCCCGAGGCCGCCTGAGGCGCGCGCCAGGCGGGCGGCCGGCGCCGCCGAGACGGGGCAAAGTCGGCGTCGCGGACGAACGCCGCGATCCGGTCACTCCCGCCGGGGCGCTTCAGGCCCGGCGGCGTGCCGCTGCCGGTCGCGGCGTCCGGGCCACACGGCCCCGCCGCTTCTCCCGCTCCGCGGGCCGCTTGGCCTTCGCCCCTCCGGAACTCGCCTCGTCCCTTCCCTGCCGCGGCTGCGCGGCGTGTGCGTCGAGGAAGCGCCGGCACGCGTCGAAGTCCGTCTCCGCGTCCGGCGGGCACGGGATGCCGCGCTGCTGGGCGAGGCTGCGCGCGTAGCCGACCATCGCCGCGCTCGGGCTCCGCTGGCCGTCTGCGCGGCCGGCGTCGTCCTCCTGCCCGGCACGCGGCCCGGCATGGGTGTCGAGGAACGCCCGGCAGACGCTGATGCTGCTCCTGCAGCCACGCGGCAGCGTCACGCCCTTCCGCTCGGATAGGCTCACGGCGAACGCCACCATGGCCGGCGTCGGCGGCCGCTGGTCGCCCTGACCGGCCGGGATCAGGCTCGGATCGAGGCTGACGGTCGGCGCCTGCGCGATCGCTGCGATCAGGTCGTCGAGGCGGGCGCGGGTGCGCTGGCGGAAGGCGGTCGCGCGCGCGACCGCCTCGGCGCGCGTCACCGCCCGGCCGATCTCGGCGAGCTCCGCCTCGAACATGGCGCGCCCGACCGGATCTCCGTAGGCCGGGAACACGCTGCGCACCGCGCGGACGAAGGTCAGGCCGACTTCGGTGACCTCGATGGCCGGATCCTTGCCGGTAGACAGCGTGATGTAGCGGCTCTTCAGGAGCTTGGGCAGGATCGTGTCGCGCGTCGCGGCCGTGCCCAGACCCTTCGGCTCGTTCGGGTTGGCGGGGTTTTCCAGGGCGCGCTTGGCGGCCGGATCGTCCACTTGGTCGATCAGCCGGCCCATCACCACCGGCAATTCGCCTCGGGTGATCCGCCGCGGCGGCTCGGTCTTCGCGGTGGCGATCTCCGCCGTCGCGGCGGAGGCGCCCTCGCCGTCGGTCACGAGCGGCAGGCGGGTGGCGGTGGCTTCCGCCTCGCGCTTGGTCTTGCCGGGCACGGCATCCGTTTCGAGCTCGGCCTCGCTGCCGTAGAGCGCGCGCCAACCCGGGGCGCGCACGACGCTGCCGGAGACGGCGAACCGCCTCACGCCCAGCGGTGTCGCGACATCCGCCGTGACGCTCGTGCGCGCGTCGACCCCGTCGGGCAGGTGCGCGGCGAGATAGGCCTTCGCCACGAGTTCCCACAAGCGGAACTGATCGGTGCTGAGACGGCCGCGCTCGGGCGCCTTGCGCAGGGGCACGATGGCGTGGTGCTCGCCCGGATCCGCGACGTAGTGGCCCTTCAGGCCGCGACGGATCAGCGGCGCAGCGTCGCGCGGAACGACTGTGCTCAGGTCGGTCAGGACGGTCGTGACGGCCGCGATGATCGCGGCGGGATCGCCGGCCTGGCCCTCGGGCAGGTGCTCCGACTCCGTGCGCGGGTAGCTGAGGTACCCCTGATCGTAGAGGTCCTGAGCGATGCCGGCCGTGTGCTGCGGGTCCCAGCCGAACCGCTTGGCGCAGCGTCGCGCCAGGGTGTCCTTCGAGAACAGCCGGGGCGGCGCGCGCCGGACATCCCTGTGCGCGACCGCCAGAGGGCCCGACCACGTCGCCGCGGCGGACCGGATCGTCTCAGCGACCGCCGCATCGAGGATCCGCTCCTTCGGGGCGTGCCAGAGGGTGATCTCCGCGCCTGCATGGGTCCTAAGGTGCAGCGCGACCTTGAAGAAGTCCTGCGGCACGAAGGACCGGATCCGCTCCTCCAGGTCCGCCAGGATGGCGAGGGTCGGCGTCTGGACGCCGCCGAAGCGCCAGGGCTCCCGGAAGGCGGGCGGGCGCAGGCGCAGCGAGATCGCCCGCGTGCCGTTCAGGCCGAGATGATAGTCCTCGTACTGCCGGCAGAGCGCCTCGAGATAGGCGGCGTAGTCGCGCTCGCCCGAGGCGGGATCCTTGGCCATGGCCGCGAAGGCGCGTCGGATCGAGACCTCGTCGAGCGCGCCGAGCTTGAGCCGGTCGACCCGGCCGTTCCAGCCGAGATGCTCGAGCACTTCCCACGCGATCATCGAGCCCTCGCGACCCGGATCCGTGGCGATGATCACGCGGTCCACGCCGCTCAGCGCTTGCCGGATCGCGGCGATCTTCGGTGCGTGCGACTGCCCGGACCGGTTCGTGCCGTAGCCGACCGGGATCGTGGGAAGGACGATCGGGAGGAGGTCGAAGCGCCAGGGCTTCCACTCGGGCCGGATGCTGCCCGGCTCCTCGGCCGACAGCAGATGTCCCTCGGCGGCCACGCAGACCGTGCTCGGCGAGCGGAAGAAGCGCTGCAACTGGCGCATCGCCGAGGGCTTCTCGAAGAAGAACAGCGTGCGACCGGAGCTCGGAGATGACATGTCGCTGACCGCTCGGGCTGTCGCCGCGCCTGACCCAGGGTTCACATTTTGTTCCAGGCGGGCTCGGGATGCAACTGGCGCCGCGAGACGGGAAGCCGTGGGGAAGCCGGCGGCGTGTCGCCCTCCCCAGGCACACCGGCCGGCGCCGCGATGCTGGAGCGGCGCTTGTACCTGTGCTCCGGGCTCGCCCGCGGCGGCGACCCGGAATGCCTCCGTGGCCGGATTCCCGCCTGTGGCTGGCGCGTCGCCGTCGACCCGCGCACCGTCCTCCGAAGGCTCCGGGCACGCGCTCGCGTTCTACGGGTTGGCCGCCCCCTGTGCCTGCCGAGACCGGCGCGCCTTCAGCGGGCACGGCACCGAGGCCCGGTCGCTGGCCTAGCCGGCCGCGTGCGCCGAGCCGGGCTTGTTGCCGTGAATGAGGTCCCGACCCGCGTAGATGCCGCCCACGACCTGCAGATCGAGACGCTCCGCATCGCGGCGCCGGACCTCCGCCAGGATCGCGCTGGCCGCTTCCGGTTCGGCTCCGGTCGTCAGGAGCGCCTGCTCGCCGAGGAGCAGAGCCGACTCGACCGTCTCGCGGATCTGGTAGGCCACGCCCGCCTGGATCAGCTCGACCGCGTGTTCGCGATCCCGGGCGCGCGCCAGCACGGGCACCAGGGGGAACTCCGCCTTGGCGATCTCCGCGACGCGTCTGGCCATCGCGGTGTCGTCGACGCAGATCAGGATCGCCCGCGCCGTCGCGGCGCCGGCCGCGTGCAGAATGTCGAGGCGGGTGCCGTCACCGTAATAGACCTTGAAGCCGAATCCCTCGGCGAGACGGATGTTGCTCGGGTTCGTGTCGATGATCGAGACCGAGCAGCCCTGCGCGATGAGCGGCTGACTGGCGATCTGGCCGAAGCGGCCGAACCCGACGATCAGGGCGCTGCCCACGAGGTCCTCGGGCGCCTCGACGCCGTCGATGGACGGGACGGCCTTGGGACCGAGACGATCGAAGGCGACGACCATCAGCGGCGTGATCGCCATCGACAGGATGATGGTGGCTGTCAGGACGGCGTTGGTCGTGCCGTCGATGATACCCGCGCTCGCGGCGGCCGCGTACAGCACGAAGGCGAACTCGCCGCCCTGCGCCATCAGGGCGGCGCGTTCCAGCGACTCGGCGTGCGAGGCGCGCAGCACCCGGGCCACGCCGGAGATGAGCAGGCCCTTCACGGTCATGTAGGCGGCGACGCCCGCCAGGATCAGGCCGGCATTCGCGGCGATCACCGTCAGGTCGAGGGACATCCCGACCCCGAGGAAGAACAGGCCGAGCAGGATGCCGCGGAACGGCTCGACATCGGCCTCCAGCTGGTGGCGGAAGCTCGACTCCGAGAGCAGGACGCCGGCCAGGAAGGCGCCCATCGCCATCGAGAGGCCGCCGAGCTGCATCGCGAGGGCCGAGCCGAGCACGACGAGGAGGGCCGCGGCCGTCATGACTTCGCGCGCCTTGGCGGCGGCGAGGAGGCGGAACAGCGGGTTGAGCAGCCAGCGCCCCGCGGCGACGAGCGCGCAGACCGAGAGCAGGGCGATGGCGACCGTGACCGCGCGCTCCGTCGCGCTCGCGGCGCTCCCGCCCGGCGCCAGAAGCGCGACGGCGGCGAGGAGCGGCACGATGGCGAGATCCTCCAGCAGCAGGATCGCCACGATGCGCTGACCCTTCGGCGTCGAGAGCGCGCCGCGCTCCTCCAGGAGCTGCATGACGATCGCGGTCGAGGTCAGCACGAAGCCGGTCCCGGCCACGAAGGCGACGGTGATCGAGAAGCCGAGGGCGAGTCCGACCAGGGTGAGGGCGGCGATGCAGGCGCCCACCTGGGCGAGGCCGAGCCCGAAGATCGCGCGGCGCATGCCCCACAGCCGGGACGGCTCCATCTCTAGCCCGATGATGAAGAGGAACATCACGACGCCGAGCTCCGCCACGTGGAGGATGGCGTGAGCGTCCGTGAACAGGCCGAGCCCGAAGGGCCCGATCGCCAGTCCTGCCAGGAGATAGCCGAGGACCGATCCGAGGCCGAGCCGCTTGAACAGCGGGACGGCGATGACGCCGGCCGCCAGGAGGGAGACGACCTGAACGAGTTCGCTCGCGGCACCGGATGCTTCGACAGCCATGGCGGGGTCCTTCCGTGGGTGCACTGGCGCCCCGCGGCCCGTGCAGGGCCCCGACGTCGCGCCGACGGATCCATCTTGAGCGAAGCAAGCGCAATCAGAAATGGAAACTATCGAAACGGATCGTTTCCATGAGCGCTCATCGTGCGGCCTGCTCTGACGCGCGATCCGGAGCGAGGCCCCTCGTCCGGATCACGGAGGGGTGTGCTGAGAGGCTGGCGCGGCGACGGGTCTCTGCGCGCGGGGGCTCTGCCGGATCCGGGAGCGGTGTCCGCACACGCGGACGACCGCGCCCGTCAGCGTCCGGCGGTCGACGAAGAGGGGCGATTGACAGCCGATTTCTGGCGCCCTATACGGCGCCTCCCGACGCGGTGCCCGGCGAGGGCGGGCCGCTCGGACGGACTTCCACTGAAGACTGCAAGCAACGGTCGGCGATCGCCGAGTAGTTTTTTGTTGATCTTCAAATGGCACTTGTGTAAACAGGCGCCGTTCTTTGACAAGTGAATACGGGAAAGAGAAGCGTGGACGGCGCTTGTCCTTGCGGGTCCGGCGAGAGCCGGATCAACGAGAGAAGCGAGCTGTCTAACGCTTCGGAAGCTCACACATCCGGGCAGTGATGCCGGGATGATTGTGAGCCTCTGTCAAGTAGTTGTGATCAGCTT